>DMOT01000305.1:0-445 GCA_003456765.1 Bacillota bacterium | reverse complement strand
GCAACTACAGGGGTACCTGCGGTTGCGATAGACTACGACCCCAAGGTTCGGGCACACTGCCGGCTCATTGAGGAGCCACACATGGTGGAAGCCGGAGCGTCTGCCGATGAGCTGTATGTAGCGATCGCCAGCGCATGGGCGTCCCGGGGCGAGACCAGGGCAAGGCTGAGGGCGATGATGCCTGAGATCCGGGAGCGAGCTGAAGCAGGCGCACGCTTCGCACTCGCTCCTGTAGTGGACGAGCCCTGCAGAGCCAATGGGGAGGAAGGCAAGGTTGGAGAAAACGAAAGCGCCGGACGAGCGTCAGTTCTGGGATCTCCAGTCGACTGCATCAGCATGGATGATGCTGTGGCCTTCTTGATGGAGCGCGCCGCTTCGGGCGTGGGAGCCCATGTAGTGACCATCAATCCGGAGATGGCCCTTTCAGCCGTGCACGATTCAGAAC
>DMOT01000069.1 GCA_003456765.1 Bacillota bacterium | reverse complement strand
CTGCTCCGTATGATGACTATGGCCTCCTCTGCGGCCTTTCGAGGCGGGCCCGACTTCAGTATTTGCTCTATCCAAACAGAATCAAGAATGCGGCCATCGTCATTCTGCACCGAGCCCCCCAAAACAGGAGATCCCACTTCGATGCGGAGATCGCCTTCTGCCCACCGCGTCGATATCGGCCTTCCCCCGGCGTGCGCCAGCACGACAGCCCTACGAACCTCCTCCGGCAAGCTCCCGCAGAACGGGGATTTGCTGGTTTTCCATGGCCCGTCCAGGGCCAGCGACTCTCTGGCAGACGCCAGCAACTCGACCCAGCTCCGTTCGTCAGGCAGAGGCCCTTCCAGCTCAACACTTCCTCCGCACACGCTATCGGTCTCACCCTTTCCGGGCAAACCCTGATGGAGACGGCATTTGTCTGCGATGTCATGGACAAGTTGAGTGGCCCGAGCAACGAGTGACTCCAGCTCGCCTCTGACGGATGCGGAAACCGCATCGTTTGGAGATGATTCAACATCTGAAAGAACGCTTTCAATAGCGTCGAAAAAGCCTTCAAGTTCAGCCCGGGCGCCTGCCAATTCCAGGACAGTGTCTGCATCTTCCTGCACTGTGGCCTTCCATGCTTCCGCTGCAGCGCTGGCCAGAAGCTCCCATCCCGGAAGGTTGCCACGCCGCGCTACCTCAAGAATGCATGCACCGAGATCATCAACGGACCAGGCATTGATCATTGCGCTCAGCATGGAGGATGCCCGCAAGACGTCAAGCTCAAAGGGAAGCATGGTCAGGAAGGCGCGTCTTGCATCTCCTGCGTCAAATGCGGCGGCAGCCAGCCATTCAGCAACTGCAGCCCCTGCATATCCAGGTTGATAGTAAGGATCCAATAGTGCAATTGCTTCGCCTGGACGACCAGCAACTAGTGACAGACGAGCCTCCAGAATTGCCCTGTCAAGAGATGCCTGGCCTGACGAGGCAAGGGCGGCCGCTAAGCACGCCGCCGTCTCTATCATGCCCTGCTCGATGCATTTCGTGGCGCGCCTGGCGATTGCTTCACAGCGACCGCACTCGAGCAAAGCCCTTACGCCTGGCGACGAAAACGCCCTTGGGGGCAGTTCAACAAGGGCCTCCTGAATCCTCGTCCATTGCCGTCTGATAGACTCCTGTGCCTTTTCGGAAAGCTGCGGCTCCGATTCTATGTGGGCAAAGAGCCTATCCAAGGCCTTGGGACCACGACGGATCAGCTCGAAGAGGGCCTCGTCGAATCGCCCTCCTTCCAACCTCGAGATATCGGCAAGAAGCTCTTGCACACTTCTCAATTCTGCACATCCCCTCAAGCTACTTAAGCCACGGCAGATCCCATGTTATGAATCCGAAGGCTCGCGCCGCATAGTAGATGCCCGCTGCGCCCACTAACGCTATGGCTACCCAAACCAATGTCTGCAAAACCGATCTGATTCTTCGGGCTCTTGCCTCTTTCCTGTTGCGCTGCACCCTCTCCAAGCGCTCTTCCTCCAGCTGCTTCAGAGCGGCTGCTTCCTTCAGGAGGCGAAGCTCGTTGTATCTGGCGACCACCTGCCCGCCATCGAGCCCTACACAATCCGCATAGTTCCGGATGAAGCCCTTCAGATAGACTTCCCCTGGTATCGTTGCAAACTCTCCTCGCTCTATTGCTTCCAGATACTTCGAACGGATCTTCGTTATTTCGCTTACATCCGCCAGGCTCATGCCACGGGCCTCGCGTGCCTCCCTGAGGAGCACACCAATCTCGTTCAACGACAACACACCCCCCGCGCCCGCTATACTAAGCCGCGATCGCCTAGCATGTCCTCTAGCTCCTCTTCGGTGATAAGAACCTTGCGCGGCTTGCTTCCCTCGTAAGGCCCAACGATGCCAAGCACTTCCATAGTATCTATAAGCCTTGCTGCCCTCGCGTAGCCAACCCTGAACCGGCGCTGTATCTTTGAAATGGATGCCTCCCCGGAGCCCACAGCCAACCTGGCAGCATCGGGGAAGAGTTCATCATCTTCGGCGATCCCTTCTTCCTCCGCGCTGTGGGAAGTATCCACGGCCTCAGCTTCGTACGTCGGCTTCCCCTGTCGCTTCAAGTACCTAACCAGGCTTGACACTTCTTCGTCCGATATGTAGGCACCCTGTACGCGTATTGGCTTCGGCAGCCCCACAGGGTGAAACAGCATGTCGCCCTTTCCTAACAAATGCTCAGCGCCGGAGGTGTCCAGAATAATCCTGGAGTCTACCTGCGACGATACGGCAAAGGCTATCCTCGATGGTATGTTCGACTTTATTATCCCCGTGACTATATCGACTGAAGGCCTCTGAGTCGCAATGATCAAGTGGATTCCGGCCGCCCTGGCCATGAAAGCCAGCCTCGCTATGGCGTCTTCAACTTCACGCTGCGCCACAAGCATCAGGTCGGCCAGCTCATCTATGATGACAACAATGTAAGCAAGCGGCTTCATCCTGGTCAAAGCATCGGCTCCGTCGCCCGCTTCAGCGGAAGATCCGGCCTGGTCGAGCCTGGTGCCACCATGTTCGGCTTCTTCGGCATTGAGATACTCGTCTACGATTCCAAGACGCACCATCTCATTGTACTGGCCGATATTCCGTGCTCCGGCCAGCTGGAATAGGCGATACCTGTTCTCCATCTCCTCAACTACCCACCGGAGATACCCTGAAGCTTTTTTGGGATCAGTCACTACAGGAGCCAGAAGATGCGGAACACCGTCGTACATGGAAAGTTCTACTCTCTTGGGGTCGATCAGGAGGAGCCTCACCTGATCAGGGGTTGCCTTAAAGAGCAGGCTGCATATGATCGAATTCAGGCATACGCTTTTGCCTGATCCAGTGGCCCCAGCAACCAGCAAATGCAGCATATCCGATAGATCGCCCACGACTGGCTTTCCCGCTATGTCC
>DMOT01000273.1 GCA_003456765.1 Bacillota bacterium | reverse complement strand
CCATTCAAGCGCTCTCCCAACTGAGCTACAGCCCCACGTAGACTGACGCGTGCCTCTCGGCGAATAACGCCGCCAACCGTTGCGGGCTAATTGGTGAAATTCCTTTCGCCCGCACTGCTCCAAGGCGAGTTCGATACTGTCCAGCCGCCGGGTTTCACCCACCCCCGGCTCTCTTGAGGACCGACAGAATCTACTGCTCCTCTTCATCGCGTTTGCACTCTCAAATATCAAGCAGCTATGATTATACCTGCCCTCTTCGAGTAAGTCAAGCCGATTTCCTCAGGCCATCAACATCTCCGGGCAAACGCCGCCGCAGATTGCACAGACAAAGCCCGGCTCGTCCAGCACTACACTGCATCTCCCGATCTGGTGTCTTCTACCTTCACAGCCGGCGCGTCTCCCCAGAGGCCTTCAAGGTCATAGTATTCCCTCTCACTCCCCCGGAAAATGTGGACCACTATGTCGCCCCAATCGAGCAGCACCCAACCGGATGAATCCGAGCCTTCGCGGCGGCGCAGCTTCAGCTCTGACGTTTCCATGCTCTCTTCAATGGCCTCACGAACGCCGCGCGCATGGCCCTCAGTATGCACACTGCAAACCAGGAAGTAGTCGGCCATTATCGATACTGAGCTCATGTCAATCAGAACTACATCGTCTGCCTTCTTCTCCAGAGCGGCCGCCGCCGCCAGTTTCGCATGATGCGTAGATGGAAGTTCAGCCTGCAATTTCTCCAAGTTCACGAGCAGGTGGATCACCAGCCTTACAATTAGTCTTGTCTGTCACGCTAATCAGGTGATTGCGCGCAAGAACGGTCTCGATAGCAACTTCGTGTCCGGCCTCTACCAGGCAAGCTATGGTGCAGCCCAGAGCAGACGCAAGAGCCAAATCAAGATCCTGTTCTGCAAGGGCGCGAAGCCTATCTACCCCGGGAAAATCCCTTCCGGCTTCAATGTAGTCGGCAAGGCATACAACCTTGTCCTCAGCGGTCATCTCAGTCGAGCCCAGCGTATGCACGGATATGGCCTGCAGTGCTCGCACATCCTCCACTCCGTACTTCTCCCTGGCCAGGACAGCTCCAGCAGGTCCATGAAGCAGAACTGGATTCTTCAGCAACCTCTCTGTCAGCCTGGAACACGGGCTTCTCAAAGCAAGCTCCAGAACTTCATCGTCAGGCAAATCGCGAGCACAATCATGCAGAAGCCCGGCCAAGCCCGAAACATGAACATCTGCCCCGTATTTCTCGGCAAGCCGCCTCGACTCCTCCTCAACACGGAGCGAATGCAAATACCTCTCAGGCGGCAACGAGCGCTTAAGCTCGCGCCTTATTGAATCCAGAAGATCATCGCGCACCAGGAAGCGCCTCCCGACATTGCCCGTTCTCTACATCACATAATAGCACATCGCCCCCACAGGTTCCATTTGGGGGCGATGTAACTCCTATCCTACTTTCCTACATACGAGGCTCTCTGGCTTTCGCCTCGTTCACCGTAATCTCTCTTCCGTCGATCGTCATTCCATGAAGCGACTTGATGATCGGTTCGATGTCGTCAGTCTCCACCTCTACGAATCCGAAACCACGGGATCTGCCAGTATCTCTGTCGGTCACAATCCTACTCGAAATAACCTCCGCGTAAGGCGAGAATACTTCCCCAAGCTGGTCATCTGTAACTGCCCAGGGAAGGTTCCCCACATACAAGGTTTTGCTCATGCCTGCACCTCACTCCGTTAGACGTAGTTTTTCACCTTATGCATTCTGTTATGTATCGAAGGCCAGTGCCCAGAGGATCATCCGCAGTAAAGCTCCGCCCTCTCGATATAGCTCACCACGATGTCTGGAAGAAGATAACGAACGGGCCGGCCTTGCCTGAGCCTTTCACGAATATCCGTAGATGATATGGCCAACGCTGGGACTTCGAAGAAGTGTATTCTGTTTGCCTTCTCTACGAATATTTCCTCAATTCTGCCGTTATGAAGGGCGTACCCAGGCCTGGTTGCGGCGATGAATTCGCAAAGCTCAAGCAAAGTATCTGAATCCTTCCATTCCAGCATCTCAAGGATTGCATCAGCGCCTGTTATGAAATAGAGGCCTGCTTCATCACCATAGCGATCACGAAAAGCCCTCACAGTGTCGATTGTGTAAGATGGGCCCACCCGATCGACTTCGATTGACGATACTTCAAAATGTGGATTGCTTGTGGTAGCCAAAACCGTCATCATGTGCCTGTGTCCGGGAGAAGTAATATGCTTGCCCACCTTATGGGGGGGAAGCCCGGAAGGGACAAATACGACTTTATCCAGGTTGAACTGGTAATGGGCCTGTTCTGCCGTTACAAGGTGCCCATAGTGAATTGGATCAAAAGTGCCACCCATTATGCCTATGCGTTGCACTTCAATACACCTGCCGCATCTGCTAGCGAGTCCAGAAATGCGCCTCGCCGTACTCGATTTCTATGTCTCCTATGCGCACAATATCGCCTTCAACCGCTCCAGCCTTCCTCAACTCATCGACAATACCAGCCTTGGCCAGCATCGCCCAGAATCGGCGATAGGCCTCAAGGTTGTTCATGTCGGTCATCTGGCACAGCCGCTCCACGCCCTCGCCTGAAATCACGTACTCGTCGCCGTCGCGTTCAACCGTTGCATCCCTGAGCCGCGCCCCTCGTTGGGCTTGCCTGCCCTGGTAATCCTGGGGCAGAGCTTCCACCTCATCTACAGCCGTTTTTGACAGAGAGTCCACAACCGCGTACAGCAACTCTTTCACGCCTTCGCCGGTTAGCGCAGAAATGTGCCAAACAGCAACGTCCTCTTTGCCGAGGGCCTCCGAAAGCCCCTTTGCCCGTTCACGCGTGCCTGGCATGTCCACCTTGTTTGCCGCCACAATCTCCGGTTTCAGCGGAAGATCGGGATGGTATAACTCCAATTCCCTTCTGATAGTGCGATAGTCTTCAAGCGGATCTCGCCCCGATTCTTCTGACACGTCCACAACATGCACGAGGATCCGCGTTCTCATCACATGCCTCAGGAATTCGTGACCGAGGCCCACACCATCGGCAGCGCCTTCAATGAGACCGGGAATATCAGCAACAACAAAGCTCATGTCAGCACCCTCTACCACACCCAGAACCGGACTGAGAGTCGTAAACGGATAGTCAGCGATCCTGGGGCGAGCCGATGAGATCTTCGACAGCAGCGTGGACTTTCCAGCATTCGGATACCCTATAAGCCCAACGTCAGCCAGCAGCCGAAGTTCAAGCGTGAGCCGCCGTTCCTCGCCGGGCTCGCCTTTTTCTGCAAAACGAGGAGCTCGACGAACCGATGTCGCAAACCGAGCATTTCCCCTGCCTCCTGCCCCTCCTCTTGCCAGAAACACCCGCTGCCCGTCTACGACCAGGTCGGCTACGACTTCTCCAGTCTCCGCATCCTTCACTATGGTTCCCACGGGCACTCTCACGACGAGGTCTTCTCCTTCCGCGCCCGTCATCTTGCTCGCGCCCCCTCGGGCGCCGTTCTTTGCGCGGAGATGCTTTTTGTACCGGAAATCTGTCAGCGTAGTCAGCGTTCTGTCGGCCACTGCTATGACATTGCCTCCATTGCCCCCATCACCGCCGGATGGGCCGCCCCGAGGCACAAATTTCTCACGTCTGAAGGCAACCTCGCCATGGCCGCCATCTCCGCCACGGACAGATACTTCGACTAGATCAACAAACATATCAGCTGCTCTCCTTGCCCGTCCACGACCGCTTGTGCGGGAGGACGATGGATCAGGACTCACGAAGCTGCCGCCCCCTGGCCAACATCGCAAGGCATGATGTCGTGCACAACCATGACAAACCCCGTGCATTTTCCGACACGCCCTGGCACTTGTCCATTTGCCCACGGCGTGCGATTGCCTCACTCGGAAGATCGACCACCGGCTGCCTGAAACGTGCTCCTCCTATTTCTACACTACAGCGCCCTCTTCCTCCCAGACAGACCTTTCCGGCAAATCCCCTGCCCTCATAGAACCATCTCATCCTCTGAGCGCACTGCATCTCCCACACCCGCATGCAGCACGAGTAGAACGGCGAATCCGGACAGGCAACATAGTATAACAGAAGAGGCCCGGTTCTACAAACGCGCCGTTCCCTTCGGCCTCATGACTTCGACAGCGAAGGCAAGGTAATTCAAGGCCCAGTGCGCCAGCCATGGATATGCCAGCCCGCCGCTTGTCACAGCAAGCCAGCCAAGGGCAATGCCGCTGGCAATGGGCATGAGGAGCGCGTAGGCAGTGATTACGTCAGGAGCCCTGGCACATGCCATCGGAACTCCGTGAATCAATCCGAACAGAACCCCCTGCGCAATTACTCCATTGGCCGGACCGCTTGCCCCTCGGGCCCACTGCAGCAGGAAACCTCTGAACAGGATCTCCTCGAGAAGGGCTCCCGATGCTATGAAACCGAGGCCAAGCAGAAGTGCCATTCGCTTCGGCATGCCTCCAAGAGCCAGGTACGCCCCTCCCGGATTCACGCCTGCGTCCCTCATCCACCCTCCATGGGCCTGCTTGAGCCGGGCATGGATACACATGTTGATGACGCCCAGTGCCACGACGACCAACCCGGTCACAAGCGCCAGCCGACCATTGCCCGGCCGCCCGGCTATCTTGAGGAAGTCAGCAGGATCCTGCCTCTTCACGAGCCAAACACCTGCGATGATCGCTACAAGAAGCAGATCCCCCAGATCAATTCCTGATTGCCCCTCACGCATAGCTCTATGTGCATACGCCCTGGCCGCAACGGAGCTCCCCACTATTGCGTAAACAAGAGCGGATTTCACAGCTTTGATACCTCTCGGAGCGCCTGCGTCAGGTTTAGGGAAGCTGTTCGAGAGTCATCCCACGTCCATAGAATGCTGGAAATGAAGATTCTATATGCCTCGCACATAGGATCTCGCCCATCCAGCCTTCCAGTTGCTGAGTATGCTGACGCCCTGCAGCCTCCTCCACAGAAGTAACGGATGTCGCAATCGCTGCAACCTTCCATGTCGTCCACCCCAGGGACTTTCCACACGCCACCTTCTGTGCAAGCGAGTCCCGCCAGCCCGGACTCTCTAGGCATTCCACTTTCTGCATCACAACGCCCGCCAAGAATCTCATGCAGCTTGGCCTCAAACTCGGGAAGCATGAGCAGATGGCACGGATACGCATTGCCTCGCCCGGAAACCGCGAGCACCTCGGAACCTGCGCCGCACCCATGTTTGGGAACCAGCCCTAGTACATCGTCAAACGAAGCTCCCTCAGGCAAGCCGTTCGCCTCGCATACCGAAAGAAGATGACTCAGAATCGCTCTGGCAAGAGCGGCTGGATCCCGACTACGCCCTTTCATACTGGAACATGCGCCACGGCCAACTTCCTGGAAAAGGCTTACGTGGAATGTGGCTCCATGTTTCTCTGCAAGCGACATCATGGCCTCAAGATCAAACGCGTCAAGATCCGCAACTGTAGAGACGAGCTCCACATTTTCCGTCCCTGCGCGCACAAGCCTCGTGAGGCCTCCAAGCGCCGCATAGAAGCTGCCTTCGCCCCTGACCGCATCATGCGCAGCCTGGTCAGCCGAGTCTACACTGACCTGAACTCGAACGCCTAGCGATGCAATCGCTTCTGCCAATGTGTCAGTCATCAACGTGGCATTGGTGGCAAGTGTGACTTCTGGCGCGACCCG
>DMOT01000186.1 GCA_003456765.1 Bacillota bacterium | reverse complement strand
CCGCTATCCTCAAACTTCAGGAGAGCATGAATCTTGGTAAACACAGTCGGCGGCTCCGGCTCCCGTTCCGCTTCGATCTCCATGGACATCTTCCCCACATCAAGCCTCTTCTTCTCGAGCAACGACTTCACCGTCATCGAGAAACAACCCCCAAAGGAGAACAAGACCATTTCCATGGGAGTGGCAGCTGCAGCACTCTTGCCTTCCCTGTTGGTATCCATCACGACCCAGTGGTTCGTGTCGGATTTGGCGAGCATAGTAAGGCCGCCCACGTTGACTATTTCTGCTTTCATGAATTACTCCTCCTCACATAGGCCACCCGCGGCATGCAGGTGAATCGTCATAATAGTCCGCCAAGCACCTGGCGCGCAGCTTTCTATTCCACAATCACACTGCCTATCCTTTGCACCCACATCTTGCAGGCCAGGACAGTCTCAATGGCTTTCTGCGCTATTGATTAGCTTGCTCCATAATACCCGATAGACGCGTATTTGGCATCCAGGTAAGCCTCGGTCAGTTCCTACACAATCCCTGCGCCTGCATTGCCCGCAATTTGGAGCCTGGCCGCTCAACCAGGCCAACATACCTTTTGCGAGTTACCCGGGGGAGTTGTAACGAAGACGCAACTTCAATCAGCACCTAGGAGGAGCCGCTCTCCCAGTATGAAAAGGACCGCGGCTACAGGTACCGCAAGAAGCACTCCTATTACTCCAAACAGGGCACCCCCCACCAGAAGAGCGCCTATGACGGCCAGCGGATGCAAGCCCACACAGTCCCCCACAATCTTCGGGGAGAGGACGGCCGACTCCACCTGCTGGATCAGGGTGAACACCAGCGCTACTATGATCGCTGTCAATGTTGAGTTCTGAGCAGCCATGAGCACAGCCGGGATCATGCCGAGTAATGGCCCAAAATATGGTATTATCTCAAGGATTCCAACTAGTATACCTATGGGAAGTGCGTATTCGACGCCGAAAAGGGCCAGCGATGTACCTGTAGCCACGCCGACAAAGGTGCAGATGATGACCTGGCCCCTTACCCAGCCGGCCAAAGCTTCGTCTATGCCGGATATGGCGCCCATTATCCTGTCACGGAAATCCGCAGGAAGCCAAGAAGCAAACCGTTCCTTTATGTCATCCACGTCACGCGTGAGATAGAAGGCAATCACAGGAGCAATCATGATGCTTCCCAGATGTGATATGAGGACAGAAACGACGCGCCTGGTTGCCACAGCAAACTCCCGTATGTACGACTCAACGCCGACCACAACTGCTTCGGCCATGCGCGTCGTAGTCCGCTCGGGGAGAAACGTGACCTTCTTACCCCATTCATGAACCAGGTCACCCAGTCCAACCCTGGTTCGCTCCTGGGCCTTCGGGTCCCCCCTGGAAGCTGCATCTCCTTCCGCCTTCGCCTGTGGCGGGCTCATGTCTGCCAGATTGGAGAGGTCTCCCGAGTTGTTTCCCTCCGAGAAGGTCCTCACGATTTCATCCAGTTGCGTCGCCAGCGGCGGAAGCACAAACACAAGAGAGTATCCAATGACGGCCGTCACCAGGAGGTATGCCGTGAATATCGCCGCAGACCTCTGGGCACCGCGCGACTCCACGATCATCACAAGCGGCCTTATGAGATAGGATATTGCAATGGCGACCGCAAACGGTATGAAAGCCCGTCGCGCCTTGTAGGCGACGAACATGACAGCAAGCGCCAGGGCAGCAAGGACTAAAGCCCGAACTATCCCCACGCCCCTTCGCGATGCCACATCCACATCCCCCACAATCCACAGGCTGGCACTGAACTCCTACAACCGCTCACCCGCCTCCATGCGCCTTTTCTTTCCCTGCACCCGGCTCCACGAATGCCCCACAGACGGCAAACAGACCGGCCAGGGCAGGCAACGCCCGTGACCGGTCCTTCCTGACCATCGCGCATTAGCCTTCCAAATCACCTGTGACACGCCGCCCTACGGATTGCATTGCCTCAACTACTGGCTCTGCCATCGTTCGGACCCGCCTGGAGACTCTCGTGCGCCTGACCCCGAGCGGGGTTTCGCTCGTCACTTCCTCGCGCAGCATCTCTTTGTCAGACCGAGATGAGTTCATCATCATCAAAACCCCGATGCCCGCTCCAATAAGGCCCCCCGTGAGGAGGATCTTCCACAGTCTTCTTATCTACGGTCCCTCCCTTCTGCACCAGGTATTATTCCCTCGGAAAGGAGAGAGTAACCGCAGTGGAGCCCGTTTGCGACTCGCAGATCACGGAATGCCTGTGCCAGATGGTGCCTATTCCTCCTCCGACTCATCATGTCCATGCTCATCTATCCTGATTGATGCCGGATCGATGCCAAGATCGATATCTTAATGTTTCTCAAGATAATCCTTGATGGCAGCATGCACTGCGCTGGCCGCCAGATTCGAACAGTGCATTTTCTGAGGAGGTAGCCCATCGAGGGCCTCAGCAACAGCCTTGTTTGACACCTCCAGTGCCTCTGCCAGGCTCTTACCCTTCACCATCTCCGTAGCCATGCT
>DMOT01000010.1 GCA_003456765.1 Bacillota bacterium | reverse complement strand
AGCTTGTTCAGGTCATGTTAGCTGCAAGAGAGCTCGATGTGGAGAGCCTTCCTCCCCAGGCGCAAACATGGGTCAACAGGCGGTTGAAGTACACCCATGGTTACGGTGTATGCGCGAGCCCCGTCAACGAGATAGGTTCTGACGGGCTTCCGACATTCGTTTTGCGCGACATTCCGCCGAGGGGTCCTGAGGGCCTTGAGCTTGAGAGGCCTGAGATATACTTTGGGGAGCTCACCCGGGACTGGGTGATCGTGAACACCAAAACTGAGGAGTTCGATTACCCCATAGGCGATACGAACAAGTCCACGCGATATGCGGCCGATTCCGGGGTGCGCATTGCACACCTCCTGAGGCGCGCAATGCTTGCCAGCAAGTTCTCTGATATCCGCATACTGCTGTCATCTGATATTACTTCAAACAGCAGGGTTCTGTTTGACAGGGAAATAGGCAGCCGGGTAAGGAAGATAGCGCCATTCCTCACCTACGACAGTGATCCCTATGTTGTAATAGCCGATGGTAGGCTTGTGTGGATCATGGACGGTCTGACCACGTCGGACGCCTTTCCTTTTGCCGAGAAATACGTGGGCGGGATCAACTACATCAGGAACTCGGTAAAAGCTACGGTGGACGCATACACGGGCCAGACAGATTTCTACATCATCGACAGTGGAGATCCGGTGGCGGCAACATACTCGAAGATCTTCCCTGGCCTTTTCAAGACGGCTGAGGAGATGCCGCAAAGCATACGCGAACACGTCCGCTATCCAGAGGATCTCTTCATGATTCAGGCGAAAATGTATGGAATGTATCATATGAGAGATCCCGAGGTCTTCTACAACAAGGAGGATCTTTGGGCACTTCCAAACGAGCTATACGGCGGCGCGGAGCGAGAGGTGAGTCCATACTACGTCCGCTTGGCGCTTCCAGGCGAATCCGACATGAGCTTTGTCCTTTTCGTCCCGTTTACGCCCTCCAGGAAGAACAACATGGTTGCATGGCTTGCAGTCAATAGCGACATGGATGATTTCGGTCGGATGGTGGCTTACAAGTTCGGAAAGCAGAGAGTCGTGTTCGGTCCCATGCAGATAGAGGCGCAGATAGATCAGGATGCGGAGATCTCCAAGATGCTGTCTTTGTGGAATCAGAGTGGCTCAACGGTGATCAGGGGCAATCTGCTTGTATACCCGATCGGAGGCGGACTGCTCTATGTGGAACCGCTATTCCTTGCAGCCCACGCCAGCCAGCTGCCGCAGTTGAAGCGCGTTGTGCTGTGTGATGGCACGAAGGTCGCCATAGGCCATGACCTGTGGAGTGCGCTTTCCGGGATGCTCTCAGAAGATGATGCTGGGGAGATCAAAGGCATCGTCCCGGATGAAGATGGGTCTGCGGATGCAAGATCAGTTGCCCAGGAAGCGCTCGACCTCTATGGGCAGGCTCGCGAACGTCTGAGAGAAGGCGATCTGGCAGGCTATGATAGCATACAAAGGGAGATAGAGGAACTGCTGAGGTCTGCGGTGGCCGAGGAATAGGCAAGGGGCGGGATGCGATAGTGGGCAAGGCTGAACTGGAACTTGACATAACATGGGAGGATGGCGCCTGCGCCATTACAGGATTCGACAGCTTCGACCTGAACGCTTCGTGCCATTGCGGGCAGGCGTTTCGCTGGCGCAGGTCAGGCTCGAGAGGGCAGCTCGAGGAGGGCGTCGTTCGCGGCAAACTTCTCCGGCTTCAGCAGCGCTCGGATGTGCTATTGCTTCATCCGCCCGTGGATGACGAAGCTGTCCGGATAGTCATCGACTACTTTCGCCTGCGCATTCCGCATGCTCCAACAGAGCGGGCAATAGCCTTGACTGACGATATCATGCGGCGGGCGGTTGAGAGGAATCGGGGCCTTCGGGTTGTAGCGCAAGAGCCGTGGGAATGCCTGATATCCTATATTGTGTCGGCGAGAAACAGCATACGCCAGATCTCCCGTACAGTAGAGAGAATGGCCCAGACCTGGGGCGCTCCCATCGGTGGTGCTGAAATCCCAGGCGATGGTACATGCTGTAATGAGCTGGCGAACCGGCCCGTGTGCCAGCAGTGGGATAAGGGGAGCTGCGATATCGGCCAGAGCTTGATGCGGCATGCTTTTCCCGGGCCTGATGAAATGAGCTGCGCTACAGTGGAAGACTTGGTGGCGTGCAAGACTGGCTTCAGAGCAAGGTCAGTGTGGGAGGCGGTCTGCAGGGTATCGTCGGGTGAGATTGACCTTGACACGATTGCGTCCCTAGATTATCCTCTTGCAAAGAAAGAGCTGATGCGATTACGCGGCGTCGGCGAGAAAGTTGCAGACTGCGTGCTCCTCTTTTCCATGGGTAAATACGAAGCGTTTCCTGTGGATGTGTGGATTGAAAGGGCCGTCAGGCACTTGTATTTCGACGGCCAGGAGATCTGCCACCGGGAGATTCGGGAATGGGCTGCTAGCAAGTTCGGCCAGATTGCCGGACACGCCCAGGAGTACCTGTTCGCTTATGCCCGTGAGGAAATACCCGAGAAGCTCAGGAAGGGTTAGCCAGGGCGCCCAGATGGGTGCATATTCGAAAATCAGAGTTTTGCCCCCTTGCATGCCCCGCAAGTGTACGCTATAATAGGGAAGCGCCGGGCGGGAAAGGGCGAATAGCTCAGCTGGGAGAGCACCTGCCTTACACGCAGGGGGTCACAGGTTCGAGCCCTGTTTCGCCCACCATTTTAAAAAGGTTACAAGTTGTGCGGAGGCGTAGTGTAGCGGTTGAACATGCCTGCCTGTCACGCAGGAGATCGCGGGTTCGAGTCCCGTCGCCTCCGCCATTATTCACAAACTATCGCAAGCCGAGGTAGCTCAGTCGGTAGAGCAGGGGACTGAAAATTCCCGTGTCGGCAGTTCGATTCTGCCCCTCGGCACCACTATTGGGAAGACTGCGGAAGTGGCTCAGCGGTAGAGCATCGCCTTGCCAAGGCGAGGGTCGCGGGTTCGAATCCCGTCTTCCGCTCCATAGAATTTATCCACGGCCTACGGGCCGTGTCATTTGCCGGCGACATAGCCAAGTGGTAAGGCAGCGGTCTGCAAAACCGCTATTCCCCGGTTCGAATCCGGGTGTCGCCTCCAGATTAGCTCAGGTTTGGGGTGCTAGCTCAGTTGGCTAGAGCGCAACGTTGACATCGTTGAGGCCAGTGGTTCAATTCCACTGCACCCCACCATTGGTTGGTCTTGGCCCCGAGGTATCCGCGTAGCAAGGCGGTGCTTCGGGGCGTTTTCATGCCTACCACACTCGCCGTCCTTGGAGCTATTTGCCACCCGATGTGGGCACTCATTTTTGCCATGTCTGTTTGGCATTGCGTCGTTTTCGACGGAGCGCGATCGATAGCAGGTCAGATTTGTTCGGGCTGAATGGACAACAGTGGGTCGTTTGCGTGGGGCCCGGTCCTCTGCAGGCAGATTCCTGCCGCAATCGCTCACGGGTGCACTGACATGGTTGAACTGCGGCCTGTCCGGTAGGGCAGGGTTTCAGGGGCCCGTGGCAGAGGCAGCCCACAGCTTGCGCGTTCTTACAGCTCTGAACCGTCTAACATGCTACTTAGCTCGCAATGCAGTATACTCAACGCGAATGTCAAGCTCACACATGGCCCGGGCGTATGATCGGGTCTGAATTGATGGGCCGTCGTGGCGTCTGACGATAGCCTGTGAGTGGACAAGAGCATCAACGATTGAATAAAACCCATTGATCCGGGAAAATACATTAAATGCCGACATTGACGTTCATACCACGTATTGAGGCATTATGCCCCACGTCGGCACATTGTATACGCCTGTTGTCCCCAACATATACTAGTCGCTGAAGGGGGGCAAGGCACGATGGACTGTGTCCATATCGGCTCCTACCTTGCCGCCGACTCGTTGAGACGGCGGCTCTTTGGTGAATTGGACGTGATGCGCGCTCAGGGCTTGGATGTGTCGGTGCAAATCAGAACCCTGGGCGGGTTGACGTTGTTGGAATGCACGGCCAGGAGCCGTGCAGACAGATTCCTCAGCGATCAGGAGTTTAGGTGCACGTTCCGGCGACGCCTTGCTGCTGTTGTGGCTCGCCTAATCTTCGAGGAGCTGGAGAAGTCCTTCATCCTCGAGACCCTCAGCAATCGCCATCCCGAGATCGACGATGATGAGGCCAGGGAGGTGGCAAGCTACGCAGTGGCAATCCTCAATGATGGGATTTTCGGCATGCTGGAACCCTCAATTCGCCTGGGCGAAGTGGCAGCCGATATCGAAAGCTATCTGCGTGATTCCAGCTTGCTGGTGATTGAGGGCTTTGTGCGCTTCAGGATGAGAGAATACCTGGATGAGCTGCGCAGCTCGACGGAGGAGGCTCTTGGGAAGTTCGTGGCTGAAAGAGAGCGCAAGGAGTTCGTCAAGCTGCTCAAATACTTTGTTGATGTGCAGGAGGATCGAGAGGACGAGGTTCACGTGGTGAGAGGCAGCGGCAAGGGATTCGACATCAGGTCGCCCGGAGGGAGACCGATAGAGGGAGATTATGTTGCATCCCTGGCGGCGGACCTGTTAGGAGAGGGAGTTGAGGTCGTGGATCTGTTGATCAGCGCCCTCATGACGGTGGCCCCTCGAAAGGTCGTCCTTCATTTCGAGCCTGACATGGATGTTGCCGAGACGTTGGAGAGCGTATTCGAAGGTCGGGTGTCGAGATGCTCAGATCCTGAATGCGGGTTCGCAGGTTGTGAGTTGCGCATGCCTCATCCGGCCGGCAACGATCCTGTGGAGCCTGTAAGGAGACGGTGACATGCCCAGTCTTCCAACGTGATTCGGACTTGCCAGAGAGCCGTTTTCGATGTAACGGAAGCCCACGGTAGTGAGGGTTTGAAGCGAGGCTGAGAATTCGTTTCCCCCATGGTAAAAGCCCGCTTTTCGGCACCAACAATGAAGGCAACCGGCCCAGAGAGTTGGATGTTGTAAGTAGTCCAAGCAACGGAGACACAGGGAATCACCTTCATCATAGGCGTACACGAGATTCTTGTGCAGCCTGATGAAGCACCAAGAGAGGTTCCAGGTAAGTCTCGGCAAATTCCTGCGCAATCCCCCGCAATCCCGAAGGCTGCATTGCCCGCAACTCAGAGCCTGGCCGCTCGATAAGGCCAAGATACTATTTGCGAGTTACTTAGAGGGCGCGTATTGACATATTCCTTTCGGTCAAGCTAAAATAGGTGTAATCAAACATACAGACGGCGATGATGAGGACGAGTAAGCTTTTCGAGCCCTCAGAGACGGTGGGCCGCGTGGTGAGAGCCTGCCGGGGTGTAGATTGCTGAAAACCCCCTCTGAGCTTCCGGCTGAAACCGCCTGGGCGAGAGTATGCTGGTACGGCTGGCCACCGTTATTCGGCTCGCAAGAGGGCGCTGTGTGCGCCAAACCGGGTGGAACCGCGGGTTGACCCCGTCCCGATTAGCAATCAGCTAGGGACGGGGTTTATTTTATCCATACGACATATCTGGCGACGCGCTGAAGGCGTTGAGCATGCGAGGAGGCGCAGGAAATTGATGGAAAACGTTAAGGTGACTTTGCCGGACGGCAGTATTGTTCAGATTCCGTCAGGGACTACTCTGGGGGAGCTAGCAGCCCGTATAGGCAAAAGACTGGCTGCACAGGCAGCCGTTGGCCTTGTGGACGGGATTGCTGTTGACCTCTCATTCCCTATTACCGAGGATTGCCGAGTGACCATATTGGATACGAAATCTGAGGAAGGGCTCGATGCAATGCGGCATTCGGCCGGCCATGTTATGGCGCAGGCAGTGAAGAGGCTGTTCCCCTCCGCCAAGCTGGCAATAGGACCTACGATTGAGAACGGCTTCTATTATGATTTCGACATTGATCATGCCTTTACCCCTGAAGACCTGGAGAAGATCGAGGCGGAAATGCGGAGGATCATCGCTGAGGATCTCCCGATAGTTCGCGAGGAGGCGACCTGGGAAGAAGCTCTAGCTACGCTCGAGCGCGAAGAAGAGACATACAAGATCGAGCTCCTCAATGAACTTCACGAGAGCAAGGTCAGCTTCTATCGACAGGGCGAGTTTGTCGACATGTGCAGAGGGCCTCATCTGCCCAGAACAGGGATGATAGGTGCGTTCAAGCTCCTGAACGTGGCCGGCGCCTATTGGCGGGGGGATGAGAATAGGCCCATGTTGTCCCGAATATACGGAACAGCTTTTCCCACGAAGAAGGAGCTCGATGAGCACCTGCGTGTTCTGGAGGAGGCGGCTAGACGAGACCACAGGCATCTCGGACGGGAGCTTGACATATACAGCGTTCACGAGGAGGCAGGTGCAGGCCTGATCTTCTATCACCCTCACGGAGCGGCTATCCGCCAGGCCATAGAGGACTTCTGGATGCGCGAACACATTGCACGCGACTACAAACCTGTTATCACGCCTCATATAGCCGAGTCTACGCTCTGGACGGTATCCGGGCATAACGAATTCTACAGGGAGAACATGTACTTCTTGCCCATTGACGAAAAGGAATATGTTCTCAAGCCTATGAACTGTCCGGGGCATATATTGATATACAAGACGGCCACGCGAAGTTACCGGGACATGCCGATCCGCTACTGTGAGCTTGGAACCGTATACAGATACGAACGATCGGGAGCTCTTCACGGGCTGCTCAGGGTGAGAGGGTTCACTCAGGATGATGCGCACATCTTCTGCACCCCCGAGCAACTGCGTGAAGAGATAGTGGGCGTAATAGACCTTACCAAGTTCATGCTGAAGAGCTTCGGGTTCTCGGAATACCAGTTTTTCCTGTCAACGAGGCCGGAAAAATCAGTGGGCTCAGATGAGAACTGGGAACGCGCGACGCGGGCTCTTCGAGAGGCGATGGAGGGCCATGGGATTGAGTACACCATGGATCCAGGAGAAGGCGTATTCTACGGCCCCAAGATCGATACCAAGCTCAAAGATTCTCTCGGCCGTCTCTGGCAGGGACCGACGGTTCAGGTCGACTTTAACCTGCCGGAAAGGTTCGACGTAAACTACATCGGTGAAGACGGGGAGAAACACAGGGCGATAATGATACACAGAACGGTTCTCGGCAGCATGGAGAGGTTCATCGGATGCCTTATTGAGCAGTATGCTGGAGCGCTGCCTCTTTGGCTTGCTCCCGTGCAGGCGAAAGTTCTTTCCATAGGCGACCGGCACGCAGAGTACGCAAAACGCGTTGCAAGGACTCTTTCGGGGCAAGGCTTCAGGGTGGAAGTGGATGCCCGCGATGAGAAAATCGGGTACAAGATACGCGAAGCACAGCTCCAGAAGGTTCCGTACATGCTAGTCGTCGGCGACAGGGAGATGGACTCAGGTCAGGTTGCAGTGCGAGCTCGCAAGGGCGGCGACCAGGGTGCAATGAGTGTGGATGACTTCGCAAACATGCTCCGCATCGGAGTCGATTCTCGGTCTTGCGAAGAAGTTTGACGTGGGGCCATGCCTATGTTATACTCTGTCATGCAAATCTAGGATGCATGTTTGAAGTAGAAGCCATCCGCTTCTCACCGGTCGGCGTCGCGTACCGCTTCAGCCAGGCCGGTTCACTTGACTATTTGCGAGCCGACCAGGTTGCTAGGTCGTCGCATACTCTGTCATTGTGGGCGGGTGGATCACCCGCTTGTTCTTTATTTTGGGG
>DMOT01000247.1:5587-9352 GCA_003456765.1 Bacillota bacterium | reverse complement strand
TCGTAGATGCCCACCCCTTGGCCCGAGTCCCGCCCTTCTATGATCACCTTGTAGGCTCCGTGGGCCAGGTCGGCGAAGATTTGGTCCACGGCCCGGGCCGGATCGATCTTCACCGTCGGATCCTTTTTCCCGATCTCCGCGAGCACTCCAAAGCCTTCTTCCCTGGCCATCGTGATGTACTTCTTGCGCTCCTCCGGCGTTAGGTCGATGGTTCCTTCGGACACTTCCACGTAGGTGAAGCCCAGCTCCCGCGCCCTGTGAAAGAACTCCTTAGTGCATTTTTGGAAGACCGCAATTTCAAAGAGCGTGCCCCCGGGGTACACCTCGATGTTGTACTCTTTGGCCAGGGCGATCTTCTCCCGCATCAGCTTTGAGGGGTAGAGAGCGGAACTGCCAAAGGCGATCTTGAGGAAGTCAATGTGGTCCGCAGCCATCTCCATAAGATCAAGCGTTTCCCTCAGGCCCAAGCCCTTGTCGATGACCATGGTAATCCCGCTGGTCCGGGGTTTGACTAGCCGCCGCGTTTCCGGCAGTTCCACTACGGAATGCCATGCACCTCTGCTCACAGCCGTAGCCATAACGGTCCCTCCTAGGAAATTCGTCCTACTGTGCAGTCTATTCACTTACCGCCGGCGGTGTGATGGCAAAAAGTGCAGTGAGGGCCGCCAGGACTGCCAGGGCCGCGCTCCCCAGGAACATGGCCCAGGGCCCAAGTTCCATGGCCAGCCCGAAGGTGGGCGGACCGATGGCCACCCCGAAAAAGCGCACGGTTCCATAGAGGCAGGTGATGATGCCCCGGCGATCTGCGCTGGTGGCTCCGGTGATCAGGGAGTTGATGGGGGGCAGGACTATGCCGATGCCGAGGCCCAAAAAGAAGAGGACCAACATGTAGGGGAAAAGCTTCCTGAAGAGGGGCAAGAGTCCTAAGCTGAGGGCCACCGCGAACATGGCTCCGACGATGACGGGCTTCCACAGAGACTGCTTGTTGCTGAGGAAGAGCCCGCTCAAGTAGGAGGTTACGGCCATGGAGAAAACCGGCACCGCCAGGACAAATCCTTTGGTCAGGCCGAAGATGTGGTAGGTGGATTCTAAGATGTCCGATACATAGCTCAGCACGCCAAAAAGGAGGAAGAGCGCCACCATACCTACGAAGTAGCAGGCGAGGAGGTGCACTGCCTGGTCCCGGAACACCTCTTGCACTTTGCGCCAGTAGGCGCTGAAGCTGTCCTTGGAAAGCTTTTGCTGCTTTTCCGGTACCAAAAACCAGACCCCCAGCCCCACGGGGAAGGCCAAAAGGCCGTAGGCAAAAAACGGGGCGTACCAGGAGATCAGGGCAATGAGTGAGCCTAAAATGGGGCTGAGTACCTTCCCCAGGCCGTTGGCCGCCTCCAAAAGCCCCAAGGCCTTGGTGCGTTCGCTGCTTTGGAAGGTATCCCCTGTGAGGGCCATGGCCAGCTGATAGGTTCCGCCGGCCCCCGCGCCCTGCACCACGCGGCCCAACAGCAGCAGGTAGTAGGGCTGGCGCAGGGTTAAGGCCGCGAAGCCGCAGATCAGCCCCCCCAAGCCGTACACAAAAAGGGCGGGGACCATGATCGGCTTGCGGCCGCAGCGGTCAGATAAAAACCCCGCCAGGGGTATGAGAATGCCGGCAGGAATGGAAAAGAAGGTAACGATGAGTCCTACCTGGAATTGGCTGAGGGCCATGGCCTTTTTCATCTGGGGCAGGACGGGGATCAGCATGGAGTTCCCCAAAACCATGACGAAGGGAACTCCACACAAAACGGCAAATTGCAGTGCAGTTTTCTTTTTCAAGGCCTTCCGCCTTTCTTTCCGCCTTGCTTTGCTTTTAGTATGATTGGAGTCAAAGCCTTCTACACTTGACAAAGCTTGGGATAATCGCTAAGATTGCAATAGCTGCATAGGTTAACGCCATGAATGGAAGAGTAGGTTTAGGAGTTCTCCCCAGAGAGTCAGGGGTGCTGCGAACCTGATGAGAAGGCCTAAACTGAAGATGATCCAGGAGCAGTGGGCTGAACTAGCAGTAGGCTCACCGGGAGGTCCCGATATCGCACCGCAACGAGGCCGCTGGCGCCACGGCGCGCCCTGCGGCGAAATTGGGTGGTACCACGTGAGCAGGAGCTCTCGTCCCGAGGGGATTGAGGGCTTTTTGATTTTAGGGTGAGGAGGATGGAACCGTGACAGCCAAGGAACGTTTTTACGTAACAACTCCCATTTACTACCCCAGCGACAATCTGCACATCGGCCATGCCTATACCACCACAGTGGCCGATTCCTTAGCCCGCTGGCATCGCTTCGCGGGACGGGACGTGTATTTTGTCACCGGCTCCGATGAGCACGGGCAGAAGATTCAGCGGGCTGCGGAGGCCAAGGGGGTCACGCCCAAAGAGTATGTGGATGTGATTGTGGCCTCGTTTAAGGAGCTCTGGGCCAAGCTGAACGTGGAATACGACGACTTTATCCGCACCACCGACGAGCGGCATCACCGGGCCGTTCAGGCGGTCTTCCAGAAGATCTACGCAAAGGGCGACATCTACAAGAGTGCCTACGAAGGCTGGTACTGCACTCCCTGCGAGACCTTCTGGCTGGAAAACAGGCTGGTGGAGGGCAACTGCCCCGACTGCGGCCGCCCTGTGGAGCTGGTGCAGGAGGAAAGCTATTTCTTCCGCCTTTCCAAGTACGCGGATCGGCTGCTCCAGTACATCGAGGAGCACCCCGAGTTCATCCAGCCCGAGACCAGGCGCAACGAGATGGTGAACTTCATCAAGAGCGGCCTGGAGGATCTGTGCGTTTCCCGCACCACTTTCAACTGGGGGATTCCCGTGCCCATGGCGGAGGGCCATGTCATCTACGTGTGGTTCGACGCCCTCACCAACTACCTCACCGCCCTCGGCTATCCAGAACCCAACGAGAAGCTGGAGAAATGGTGGCCTGCAGATCTGCACCTGGTGGGCAAGGAGATCATGCGCTTCCACACTATAGTCTGGCCCATCATGCTCATGGCGCTGGATCTGCCCCTGCCCAAGACCGTGTTCGGCCACGGCTGGCTGCTCTTTGACAGCGAGAAGATGTCCAAATCCAAGGGGAACACCGTAGATCCGGACGAGATAGTGGCTGAATACGGGGCGGATACTGCCAGGCTCTTCATGTTGTTTGCAGCTCCTCCCGAGCGAGACCTGGAGTGGAGCGCTGAAGGGGTTGCAGGTTGCTGGAGGTTCCTACAAAGAGTATGGAGGCTCGTCTATCAATATGTGCAGGAGGCGGGCGATCGCAGAGAGAATCTGCCGGAAGGGGTGGCTGCCGTCACCAACGTTGAAAGCCTCAGTTCTGAGGCGCAGGAGATGCGCAGGGCCGCGCATAGCGCGCTGAAGAAGGTAACCGAGGACATCGAAGTGCGAGTCAGCCTGAACACAGCGATCGCAGCCATAATGGAGTGCGTCAATACGCTATATGCTCTGAAGGATGAGGTGTTGGCTCAGCCGGGCGGAGCGAAAGTAGCGGGGGAGGCCATTGATATCCTCGTGATCATGTTGGCGCCATTTGCGCCCCACATAGCTGATGAGCTCTGGCACGAAATAGGCCACTCCGGGAGCGTGCACAAGGTTGAATGGCCCAAACATGATCCGAAAGCAATCGTCGTAGACGAGGTGGAGATAGCCGTTCAGGTCAACGGGAAGGTCAGGGATAGGCTGACTGTTGCTGTGGATATTGCCGAGGAGGAGGCTGTCTCTCTGGCGCTGGCAAGCG
>DMOT01000247.1:0-5337 GCA_003456765.1 Bacillota bacterium | reverse complement strand
CGGGCTAACCTTACGAGGCATGTAGGGTTAGCCCTTTGCGTCTCCCGGAAAAATCATCCCATTGGTTCGCCCGAAAGAGTGAGGCGGCAGTGGCGCCGGGGTGCTAGCATAGAATCAGCAGTCCGGAGGTTCCACCATGGTCGGTCGACGTCGTTGGGAGGGATGATATATGAAGAGGCTCAGCCCGCGGAGGCTGACGGCAATCATTGCCGGGGTGGCTCTGCTCGGGCTGGCGGTAGTTGCCCTGAATCAAACGCGTCGACCGGCGCTGGTGGTCATGGAGGATGACGCAAGTAATGCGCCCATGATTGGCGGCTCTCAGCCAGGCGGGTCAGGGAACCAGGACAAGGTCGTGGCTTCCGGTGCAGATGCCGGAAAGCCAGTACCCGACCTGGCGACGCCTGAACGGGCCGAAGATAGAATCATCATTCATGTGGCAGGCGAGGTGGCCAGTCCTGGCGTGTACGCGCTTCCTGCTTGTTCCCGGGTTGTCGATGCCCTGGAGGCCGCAGGAGGAGGAACATCCGAGAGCGACACTGACATGATCAATCTGGCATTGCCTGTACGTGATGGAGAGCAGATATATGTTCCGCGAAAGCGGTTGCAGGCGTTGCCTTCGCAAGAGGTTGATGCCCCTGCGAGCAGGGCGGACATTACGCTGTCATCGCCAGCGGGGGAGGAATTGATAAATATCAACACTGCCTCAGCTGATGAGCTTGAGCAATTGCCCGGAGTTGGGCCCGTAACAGCCGCCAGGATAGTGGAGTACAGGACGAAGCATGGCAATTACTCTTCAGTCAGTGACCTGCTTGGTGTCTCTGGCATAGGCGAGGCTAAGCTGAGCAAGATTGCCCCTTACGCCACGGTGAGGTAGATGCCTCTTTGGGGTGCAGCAAGATGAGTGCGGGGGCTTTTCTGCAGGCCCTGACACGCTTGTTTTGCGTGAGCGAAGGGGCACATGCTGTGTTGCCGGTCTTTGCTGCGTCTCTGATCGCGGGAATACTCCTCGGCTGGCTTGAAGCTGGGGGCTTCTTGCGCTTTGGCTGGATGGTGCTGGCTGCAATCTTAGTCGCCAGGGTTCAGATGCTGAGACTGTCCAGAAGGAAACGAATCGCCCTGATATGGGCAGCCCTGGCCATGGCTGGCATGAGCCTGGGAACATTGGCATTGGCCCGTGTCGACAGGATGGCCGCAACGACAGTTGCACGATATGATGGATGCAATGTGCTCATTCATGGCACTGTGAAATCTGTATTTCCGGCTCAAAACCCTCAGGAGCTCGTAGTTGAGGCAGATGAAGTCTCATGGTGCGGCACAAATCGCCGGGCTACAGGGGCTGTCCGGATAAGGCCGGCGCAGGGGTATGAAGAGACATGGGTTACATGGGATGTGCGTGAAGGAGATCTGGTTTGGGCGAGAGTTCGACTTGAGCTGGCCGGGCGTCCCATGAATCCCGGAGAGCCGGACTACAGGATGATCCTTCTGCAACAGGGAGTACACGCCCTTGGCCGGGCAGAGAATGATTCAATAGGCTTTGCAGGGCGGAACAGCAGTCGTCCACTCCTCCTGCTTGCCGGGGCAGCGTGGCGCCGCATGAGCGAGTCAGCTGCCAGAATCCTTGAACCTCCTGAACGAGATCTTCTTGTAGGAATGATTCTGGGGGACTCAAGAAACGTGGATCCCCAAACCCTTGAAGCTTTCAGGAGATCAGGGGCTGCCCATCTCCTGGCTGCATCCGGCATGCATGTAGGCCTCGTTTCAGGGCTGTGTGCGGCGGGCGTTCGCATGATGGGCGGGTCGCGGAGATTCGCCGAAGTTGCAGCTATTGTAGTAGGTGGGATGTATGCTGTTACTGCCGGCTTGCGGGCATCTGTTGTGCGGGCATGGCTGATGCTGTTCGTGGCAGTTGCAGCCAGGGCCAGGCGAAGGAAGGCAGACCCCCTGCATGTGCTCATCATGTCTGCAGTGCCCCAGCTTCTGATCAACCCATTGCTTCTCTGGAATGCGGGGTTCCAGATGTCCTATCTCGCAGTCGGGGCCCTTATTCATGTTGTCCCCAGAACAAATCAGGCCATGAGTCGAAGGCCATCTGGTCCCTTTGCAAGATTGGTCCAGCTACTCGTCGTCTCCGGGGCGGTTCAGATGGCAACCTGGCCTGTGGTTGCAAACATGACGGGCCAGGTCTGCATGATCAGTCCGTTTGCCAACCTGGCAGCGCTTCCCCTCGCATCGTGTGCAATCACAGCAGGTGTCGTTGGGTTTGCCATTGACATCCTTTCCCCTCAGGTAGGCTGTTTCATAATCACCGGAGCCGGTGCCGTCCTCAGAATCCTCATAGCCTTCTTGAAATGGGTGTCTTCCCCTGCATTCGCAGCAATCGGCTGCAGGCAGCTGAAGAGCGTCGAAGTAATCGGCTATTACGGTGCGGTTCTCATCATGTGCAGGTTGGCGCGGGACGGCTTTGCCAGGTTTAGAGCGGGGCGGCGCGTGGCCCGGATAGTCCGCGGGAGGCCTGGCTTTGCGACAGTACTTGTTATCGCGATCCTCGCTGCGCTATTTGCCTGGCCGAGGCCGCTCGAGGTCGTGTTTCTCTCTGTAGGCCAGGGAGATGCAGCCGTACTCTCTACTCCCCAGGGCCACACTATCCTGATAGATGTTGGAACTGAGCGCGCTGGAGAGAGATACGTGCTGCCATACCTCAAGAGATCGGGCAAAACGGCGGCAGATGCCGTGATCCTCACACATGAGCATGCGGACCACATTGGCGGACTTGGGAGCCTTGTGGGCGGTGTCAGGGTGGGTGCAGTAATCGTCCCCGAAGGGATGGACCCGGCCCGCATTGGGCCGGCCCTCTTCGAACTGAAACGCGTCTCTGGCGGCAACCCGTTGCTCGTCCCGCTGTCATACGGCGACCGGGTCTGGGCAGGATCGGTTTGCCTCGAGGTTGCGAACCCCCTGCTATCAAAGGAGGACCAGGTCGAATCGGGCCAGAGTTCTGATCTTCCGACGGCGTCAATGGGTCCGGCGTCTTCTCCCCCTTTTCCATCTCGGGATCCAAATGAGTTCTCTCTTGTGCTCAAAGTCACATGTGGCGAGTTGGCGATGCTCCTTTGCGCGGACGCAGGACGCAGGTTTGAGCAGGAGGTGCTTCGGCGCGCCGGGCCTAGCGGCGAGGGGCTACCGGGGGCTCAGGTTCTTAAGGTAGGCCACCACGGATCGTCAGGATCAGCTTCGGCTCAGTTTCTGGAGGCTGTCGGACCTGAAGTTGCAGTCGTATCAGTTGGTAGAAACAGCTATGGTCATCCTGCTGAAGATACTGTGGAAAGGCTGGCCAGGTCAGGTGCGAATCTGCTGCGTACAGATCTGGTGGGAGCTGTGAGAGTAGTGTGGCATTCAAGATTGCGCCGGATGATCGTAAGTGACATGAGGTCCCAGTGGACCAGGGCCGCGATGTTCAGAAAGCTCAAGACGTTGGGACAAATCAAGGCTGATCGGCAGGAGTAGAGGCCTATTCGTCGAAAGTAGGAGTGCAACGTCTAAACCAGAAAGGAGGGGCGTTCCCCGACTGCGGAAGCGGTGCGGGGAGTGAGTATTGAAGAGGTTTATGACTGTTCTATTGATGGCTACGATTGTCCTGGCTTCTCTGGCGATTGGTCCTCAAGTGGCAGCCGGCAAAACGACTATCACGTTTTGGCACGCCATGGGTGCACAGCTGGGAAAGACTCTGGAAGCACTTGTTGACGAGTTCAACAAACAGAGTCCTGATGTTTACGTGAAGGCTGAGTATCAAGGAAACTACGGTGCGCTGAGCCAGAAGATCGTTGGCTCGCTTGTTGCGCGGAAGCCTCCTACTATGGCCCAGGTCTATGGCAACTGGGCGGATGAGTACATATCCGGTAATGAACTCGTTCCAATTCAGAAGTTTGTAAAGGGCCCCAACGGCCTTTCACAGCTGGAGATCGACGACATATGGGATGGCCTCAGAGCAGGCTGCATGTTTGACGGAGTTTGGTATACGATGCCCTTCAACAAGAGCGTGTATGTCTTGGTCTATAACGAGACTGCACTGCAGGAGGCGGGAATTGATGGGCCGCCTAAGTCCTGGCAGGAGCTTGTGAACACTGCCAGAGCCCTTACTATCAGGGATGGCGACAAGACTGTCAGGTACGGGTTTGCACTCAGGCCGAACATTGACATCTTCGCTTGCTTCTTCTTCAATGCAGGCGGGTCATGGCTTGATTCGCAAGGTAAGGTCGCGGTGAATTCGCCGGCGGGCGTCACAGCCCTGCAGTTCATGGCTGACCTTCTCAACAAATACAAGGTTGCTTACTATGTCCCTGGATACATCGATGCTGACTTCGGAGCAGGCAAGGTGGCTATGTATCTGACGACTTCTCCCGGACTCAGCTATACTGAGAACTCTGTCGCGGGCAAGTTCGAATGGAGCGCGGCTCCCCTGCCATACATGGATGCCAAGTTCCGATCCACTCCTGTTGCAGGCACCGACCTTGCCATTTTCTCAAGGGCTAGTGCCGCGGAGCAGGACGCTGCGTGGAAGTTCATCAAGTGGCTTGTTGAACCCAGGCAAACGGCGAGATGGGCCATGGGCACCAGCTACATTCCAGTCCGCAAGTCTGCAATGCATCTTGAGATAATGAAGAAGTGGTTTGCGGAGCATCCACGTGATCTCCAGAGTTTGCAGCAGCTGCGTTACGTCAAATACGACCCGAACATGGCTGCATGGAACAACATAAGGGGCGATGTGTCAGAAGCGGTTGAAAAGGTTTTCCTGGGAAAGGCTACACCCAAGGAAGCTCTTGATGCCGCGGCAGCGAAGGCGAACTCAAGAATCAGGTAGCCCGGGCGCTGCAGCCGGGACGCAATGGATTTGAGTATTCTGTGATCGTCAGCGACTCGGACAAGGTTGTCCCTTCGCAATAGGGTCTACGGATGCCTGGGGCGTCGGGCGCAATGCCTGTGCGCCCCGGGCTTCAAATCTTGTGAAAGCGGTGTCTATCATGCACAAGCAGCCTATTAGTAGGCGTAGACTGGTGTTGGTCTGGGCGACGCTCTTTTCGGTAATGGCAGGTTGCGTCTGCTTGGGGGCGGAGCCTGTTGTCGAGCTTAACTGCTATTTTGGCAACCTACACTCTCATACATCCTATTCCGACGGGGTTCTCACGCCGTCGGACGCATTTCGGCATGCGAGGGATGTTGCGATGATGGATTTCTTAGCAGTTACTGATCACGGCTACTATCTGCAGGAAGCCACGAATATCCATCATTGGTTCAAAAGCTTGGAGGAAGCGGATGAGGTTTATCAGCCCGGCGTATTCG
>DMOT01000198.1 GCA_003456765.1 Bacillota bacterium | reverse complement strand
ATCTCGTCCCTCTTGAGCTTTTTTTGTTCTGTAGATCGACACCCCCCCCTCTGATCTGCCCCTAGGCCCGCCCGTCGGCGGCGTGAGATTTTAAAAAGAGCACGCCATCCACACAACCCCCCGGCCTTTCCCCCACCCCGCCCGAAAAGCCTGGAGCGTCGACAGGCGGGGACACCCCCGCCTGTCTGGTGGCATCTTGCCTCACTACACAAGTGGCCCCAAGCCTTATCAACTCGATCGCTTAGATATCTGCTAACCCAGGCCAGGTTGCGGCCATGAGGGGCATGGATATGAAGGCGCAGGCGTCAGCAAAGGAGACGGCATTGGTGTCGGACAAGGAGCTGTAATCGGCGACATTATTGGCTGCATCGGGATTTGCTCGACCGGCGGCATTACTTCTACCGGCTCCGCCTGCAATGCCGCCACTCCCCTTGCAATCTCGTGCACCAGGTAGTAGATCTCATCGATCTTTGGCCCTTCCTCCATTTCATGCCTTGAGAGCCTGTGGCACATCCGGTAGATCTCGTCCAGCATGTGCCGTTCTTCCCACTCGTTGTCGGGGTTTCCGCTGGACCCTCCTGCTCCACCCCACCACTGATACCCTCCTGGATAGCGCCACCTATACCTGGTCCTTGCGTAGCCTCTAGGACACGTCCATGGAAGTCCCAATCTGTCCCCACCTTCTTCTCTCAGTCTTGCGACCGCTTCGGTCGCTTACCGCATCCTATGAAACAGATGGGGACAACGTACACATGCGCCCAGCATAAGGCACTTTTGGCTCAGTTCGATTCTCCTCTCAGCATCCGCTTGATATTGCCAATTGCAATGCTGCGAGCAATCGCATGCCCCAGGGCCACAATGGCCGCAAAAGCGATGACGCTAATCAAGGTCGCGGCCTGCCTGTCCATGCCCGCAAGAATGCCGAAGGATGAGTGATAATCTTTGAATGCGAAGGCGGCGCCGAGCACGAATGTTCCCCCCAGGCTTATTCCCACGGACAGAAGAGCCTTGCCAGTGTCACGTTGCTTCTTGGCACCGCCCGCTCCCGACAGGCGAATGCTGAAGTTGGGCTTCATTGCATCGAACATGAGTCCAAGCGCGCCCAGCATGGAAATGGCAGCATATCCCACAGGAAGCGCCACGTAGAGCGGGTATCGGGGAAGATCCGAAACAAACGTCATCGCCAGCGCAAGCACAGTAAAGACTGCGCTCCCCGGCAACATCGCCAGCGCCATCTTGGAGTTGTAGTACGTTCCAGGCTCAACGGGCATGGACTTTATCAGCCAGAGGCTTTCGCCGTCCATGCTTATGCACATGCCGGCCATCTGCGATGAAGAGATCGTCGACATCATGACGAGTATGAAAAGGACCACATCCTTCACGAGTCCTCCCATCGAGCCTGCGTCCCCGGATTTCATCCCGTATGCCATGTTGTAAAGGTAGAATCCAGACGCAACAACGGCCACAAGAACACTGTACCAGATCACCGGCTGCCTCATTATGACCGTCAAATCCTTGACGAAAATTCCCCAGCCCTGGGATACATGCCGGCGGATCACCGTGTCAGGCACCGTTGGCGACGCGCCCTGGACAAGGTCATCACCGGCCACCTCCGGCCTGATTTGCGGACGAGTTCGCCTGCGACGCCGCACACCCGGTCTTTTCCTGCCCGTCTCCACCTCGCCTGCAGCCGACCAACCAGCGAGGAAAGCCCTGGTAGAGAGGCCGATCACACCAGCGAATGCTCCGACCGACGCTACCGCCAGCGGCAAAAGCGATTCGGCAAATGAAAAGCCAAATCCTGAAGTCGTAAGCAGGGCCGTCTTCACAACCCAAACGTGAGGCAGGTACCAGGTCTTGCCTAGGCCCCAGCCCTGAGCCGTCTGGGCCAGCTCAGCAACGTTGAGGCCATTGGAACGCGCCATTTTGGCATTAAACACTTGAAACACGACGACGAATATGAAGGCAACTGCAAGCGAGCCAATCATGATGATCTGCCTCATCCTTTGCGTCGGAACATTCCTCATCACTAGCATGACGAAGATGGCTACGACCGCTGTGAACAGCAACGTAGCGAGGAGGATAGCTAGGAGGGACATGAAGTAGAAAGAGGCCGGGGAGCCACTCCCCGCGCCGTATCCAACCCATACAGGATACATGAACGGCAAAATCGCCGCTAGATTCCTTACGAGAGCAACTGTGAGCTTTGCCGCCACAACCGACCCTGCAGGGGTGGGGGTGCTGAGCAGGAATTTTAGGTCGCCAGAATCATACAGGGTTTGGTAGACCACCGAGACGCCAGTCATGAAGAGCATGATGAAAACGCCTAGCGCGAGTCCTGACATGAGATTCACCCAGACAGTGCGCACCACATCGGGATAAGCGCCGAACGCCCCGGAGAGGGTTACAGCAATGTTGTATGCGCCGCGGCCCATGAAGACTGCAACAGCCAGAAGGACAGCGTAGCCCACAATGTTCTTTGCGATCTGCTTGACTCTGCTGGGCTTGCCCTCTGCGCTGCTCCCCGCGCGAAAAGCCTGTCGCAATTCAACTCCCAGTATCAAAAGCGTCTTGTCCATAACAATCAGCCCTCCAGGTATCTGGAGACTTCCGCATAATCAGAACCGCCGGTCAACTCAATGAAGAGATCCTCCAAAGTAGAGGCCTCCGGATGCTTCATAGCGCCCTTTGCTGCCGCAGCCTGCCGCAGGTCATCCATGTTCCCAACAGCAAGCAGCCTGCCTTTTTGAATGATCCCCACTCGATCGCACATTCGCTCCGCGATCTCCAGGATATGTGTGCTCATGAAGACGGTTACGCCTTCTGACGCAAGCTCGCGAAGGATGTCCTTGACAAGCCTCGCGCTGGTGGGGTCAAGCCCTACGGTCGGCTCATCCATGAAGAGTATCCTCGGCTCATGCAACAGCGCACTCGCTATTACGACTTTCTGCCGCATGCCATGAGAGTATCCGCCAAGCTGTTCGTCTGCCCGGTCAATCAGTTCAAACATCTCCAGGAGATTCCTGGCCTTCTTTTCGGCCCGCCCTCTTTCCACCTCATGGAGGTTTGCCACAAACATCAAGAACTCCCACGCCGTAAGCTTCTCATATACGTTCGGCTGGTCGGGCACGTATCCGATGATAGACTTGGCACTGATAGGGTCCTCGGCCACATCTATGTCCGCAAGCTCAACGCGGCCCGCTGTGGGCATCAGTATCCCTATCATCATGTTGATGGAAGTGGTCTTCCCCGCGCCGTTAGGACCGAGAAAGCCGAAGATCTCGCCTGCACCTACACTGAGGTCGAGGTTGTCGACGGCAAAAGTATCCCCGAACCGCTTGGTCAGGCCGTAAGTCTTGATCATTGGCGCATTCCTCCTATATGACAGCCTTCATGTCAACCCAGTTTCAAGGAGGGCCAGTCCCCTACCCCGCAGAGAAGGCAATCACTATGTGATCATCACCCTGTGACTGGCCATGCTGCACTAAGGGGCCATCGGATACCATGGCTCAAACACATTCACTAAAGTAAGGTGTTGACTGTCTTCCTATGATTATACATCAACTTGCCATGGCAATGAAGGATAGGCTTTTGCCCCGAATCAGTCCAACCGGACGCGCTAACCTGCGTACAGGCCGAAAACAAACGAGTTATTCCTATACAGCCGGGTCTGACCACCACCGCCGATCAAGAGTCGTCACGGCGCAAGCACAACAGTCGCATCCACTTGCAGGTGTATGAAGTTCTCATGCGAAATAAGCAATGTGCGGATCGGACTTGTCGGGCTCGACGCGATTCTGCATTCAGGTTCCAGTCGCCAATGGCACATGGCAGTCCACATCGTTGAATGCTCGCCTGACTTCTATCTCCAATGGGCTGCTCCAGACCGCGATGAGAGTGAGGTGTCGAAATGTGAAAGCCGATGGTGTGACTGAAGTTGTACGAGCATACGAGGAAGCCTATAACAACCACGATGCAAAAGCCATAAACCGGCTGTATGCTCTGGATGCACGGTTCCACATTGAAGGCATCATGGCCATCGAAGGGAAACAAGTCCTTGCAGGAAGAACCGATTATGACATCGAGCTACACACCCATATCCACATAGATCCTATTTCTACACATGGAAACAAACTCCGTGCCCTCGTAACTGAGTCAAATGAATGGCTTCGTGAAGTTGGGATAAGGACGGCCGAGTATGAATCCGAGTTTGAAGTGGACAACGGAAAGATCACGTCGATCGTGGCCAAACCCGTCCCGGCAACAGGCGGCGCAATCATGCAAGCGCTGGATGATTTCACCCAGTGGGGACTGAGTAATCGTCCCAGAGAGGCAAGGATTCTTATGCCGGAAGGCAAAATCGTCTTCAATGCACAAAACGCCAGGCTAGGGCTGATCATGTTAAGGGAGTGGAAGGCAGCGGGCGAATGAACCCCGCATCTGCCGCCATGGACATCATGACCGACTATTACGCTATTCTGGGCGTCCCTCATAACGCAGAAGAGGAGCAGATAAGAGCGGCTTTCCGCGCGAAGGTGAAAATGTGGCATCCTGACGTGTGCCGCGAGCCTGAAGCGCACGAACGCTTCATGGCCATTTCCAAAGCATACGAGACGCTCATTGACCCCGCCCGCCGCGCCCAGTACGACAGGGCTGTTG
>DMOT01000248.1 GCA_003456765.1 Bacillota bacterium | reverse complement strand
TTGATTGAATCGCCGCGCATACTCGTGACTTGAGTCGTGAGTAAGCGGCGACATATTGGACCATCTTACTGCCCAGGGGGTGATTGTCGGCAGCGCGTCAAAAGGAAGCTGGCTTGAGGGGGTGGTCGCCATGAAATGCCGCACTCCACACATTCGGCAAGCTAGATGCCTTGGTGTGTTGCCAGGTCGCCGTGAATGCAATGATCGAAAGGTTATCAGTGCAAATACAGAGTCTTGGCGAGAGAATATGCTTTGGCAGCCGTGACGAAAGGGCCGGAGCCTGTATTGAACTCCGGGACGCGGCAAACAACCTCGACGTTGTGCTGGGTGGGCGAAATGTTCCATGGACCACATATGCGCGAGCGCGCAAACTTCTTGCCGAGATCTCATACCTGGCTGACCTTGCGCGGCAGCTTGAACGCTCAGACATGCTTTCTGGCCTGAGGTCTGTACTGAAGGCGGAAACTACTGACGATGGCTGGCAAGCCTACCTTGGGATTGAATCTATATTCTTCGATATGGCGGCTGACACGAACTCCGTAGCGTTCGACGTCTGAGGCTTGCGATATCTGTTGATGCCATCGCTTGAGCCAGATCTCAGTGAGCGGCCTGGTTCCGTTATAGCTGGCATTCATGCCTATTTGTTCAAGACCTCAAGCAGCTCGTATGTGACTGGTCCCCCGGGCGCCACTACCTGCACCGTGGAACCTGAAGGTTGCCCGATGATTGCGCGTCCCACCGGCGACTCGCTGGAAAGGAGGCCGTTTGTGGCAGACGCCTGTTCAGGCGGGACTATGAAATACTCCATATCCAATCCAAGTTCAACGTCGCGTATCTTCACTGTCGAACCGATCCGAGTGACGAGGTCAGATTCGGAATCGGGTCCTGCGGAGGCCGGGTAAAGGCTTGAAGCCAGCCTGGCTACGTCGTATGCGAGCTTCTCCGCCCCGGGGCCTGAAAAGAGCAGACCCACGTCGGACCCCCTGGAACTCTGGAAATCGGCTGCGGCCTCCAATATTGCTTCGCAATTTCGTGAGGATATCGGAGTCGATCCTGATCCAGGACGTGGAAGAGTAAGGTAGATGAAGATCTCGCCTCCGCCATTCTCATTGTTGCAGACTGTGAGGGCCCGTGTAACCTGGCGCCCTGCCCTTGCAATACTATCCCTGCCGATAGGAAGCGAGGGGAGCACAATGTAATGCCTCGATTTCCTGACGATTCTGGCAGCTGCCTGAACTGCTGCCTGATCCGCAAAGTCTACTACCAGGCCCACTGTTGCAGCTCCGGGTCCTCCTGGAGGCACGTGGCTTTCTCCGATCATGGAAGCATGCGAGGCTCTGAATTGCAGTGTGACAATGGTGCCGCCGAATAGGCGAATCAGGTGTCTCGCATAAGCGAGGCTGGCTCCTCGGCCGGGACTGGGGCCTGAAGAGGGCGCGTCCACTCCATCGGCGAATCTGACACGTACAAGCACATCGACTGGAGATCCGTCCGGTCTTGCCTCTGCGCGCACTGGCTCTGTGCATGCAGAGAGAAACTGATTTCGCCAGTCTCCCCTGCCAAATAGGAGGGTAGCTGGAACTTCGAGGCAACCAAGTTTCAGCTCAGAACAGGCTGATAAGTATCTCTGCATCCGTTCTCGGGGTGTTGAGCCGAGAGGCACACGCATGTCCCTGGGCGGCGCAGGCCTCCCTGAAAACCCGACTTTCATTTGCATCGCCTCCTCTGAAGTAGAATGCCCAGGCGAAACAGGAAATAGTCACTTGAATCGCGCAATTGTGCATCTGTTATGCCGATATGACCATAGCCTTCTCAAACGGGCCATGAAAGCCGTTTCGCAGAGCTCAAAGGAAAAAGACGAAAAGAGTAGAAAAAGCAGAATGAGGATCTTCAATGAGGAGGCTGGGTCGGTGCGTCATGTTGGGAACTGCCTAATAGCGCCTATTCTGATATTCTTGGCGCTTGTTTGCTTTGCAGGATATGTGGACGCTAGTAATCCGCGGATATTGCGTATTGAGCAAGGCGAGGGCTTTGCCGAAACTGAGGACAGCATTGTTTTTGTCGGCAACGAGCCTTTTGTCATGATGCGTTCACTTGCTGCGGGCTTTGGAGGAAATCTGACTTGGATAGAACCGACCAAGGAATCTGTATTTACCACAGACAGGGTGGTAGCGGTCTTCAAGGCAGGCCATCAGAGCGCTCATATCAATGGGCAGGCAGTAGAGCTTTCGGCGCCGCCTGAGTTGTCCACTGGCCGAATGGCGATAAGCATCAACGACCTGGATTTGATCGGCCTCAAGGCAAGTGTGGACTACGAAGCCGGGGTAATCACAGTCTCCTATCAGAGAAGTTCTGTGTCGTCTGCTTCCTGGTCGGTGGAGGACGGGCGGGTCACAATCGCTGTGGAAGCTGACTATGGATTCGAGTACTCAGACTTCGTACTTGTTCAGCCTGACCGGGTCGTTGTGGACATACATGATTCCGTTCTATCCCCATCATTTGAGACGTGCGATATATCCTATGGCGCTGTGGAGTGCGTGAGGGCTGCTATGAACAGGCCGGGAGTTGTTCGGGTGGTCGTAGATCTTAGGGCTCCTTTAGGATATACGGTATCTCTTGAGCCTGGTCCGCCCGCCAGATTGACCATAAGCTTCAATGTGCGCATAAGCGAAATGCTGATTGATCCGGGTATTAACATTCCAAGGCTGACGGTTAGGGGCGATGGCCCGATATCCTGCAGTGCGCTGGCTAAGGATGAGAACGGTTTCTGGCATGCTGACATATGCGGAGCCACAATTGCAGAAGGCCTCGCCGATATCACTGAGGAGATCGGGGCAGTTGACTGGGTGAAGGCTTCGCAGCTTGATGTGGGCACAGCGAGGATTGAATTTGGCCTCAAGGAAGGGTATTCGCCCATCCTGCATCCTCGTGAAGCGGACCTGAGCCAGCTCGTTTTCGATATTGCCCTTACTGTGCTGGGGATAGAAACATACGATGAACCGGGATGCACTGTGACGAAGATCACCACGTCGGGGCCGGTGGAATTCAAGTCATTCAGGCTACCGGGCCCCGAACGTGTTGGAATTGACTTGCCCGGGGTGTGGGCAGGTGGATACGGCTCGCTCCCCGTAAGGTCGACTGGGGTCCAACAGGTCAGATTTGCGCAATTCACTGCCGATACTGGCAGGGTGGTGTTGGATCTCTCGCCCCAGGCTGCCAGGTGGGCACATTCTGTGGAGATCTTCGCCGACAAGATGGGCGTCATTGTTCGAGTGGGGAGTTCGCCCATCTATGGACGGACTGTCATGTTGGATCCGGGTCATGGCGGATCAGATCCGGGCACGGTCCATGGAGACATTTACGAGAAGGACATTAACCTGGACATTGCGTTGCGAACAAGGGACCTTCTGCTGGAAGCAGGAGCGGTTGTGCAGATGACTCGCGAAGACGACTCCACAGTTCGGCCTGCCGACAGGCCAGCCATGGCCAATGAAGCGAAGCCTGACGTGTTTCTGTCGATCCACTGCAATTCAGTGCTTAATGTCTTTCCGTGCGGCACCGAGACCTACTACTACAACATGGTCTCCTATAGCCAGGAGTTGGCCACGCAAGTCCACTCTTGTTTGCTCAAGGAAATCATGTTGGTAGACAGGAAAGTCCGGCGCAAGGATTACTACGTTCTGCGCGTGACGGAAGTGCCGGCTGTGCTAGTGGAAGTGGGATACCTATCGAATGAGGAGGAAAACGGGAAACTGTGTCAACCCGAGTTCAGGCAGAAGGCTGCTCAGGGGTTGGTCAACGGGATTTCCGCCTACTTCGATAGCGATATATTTACCGAATGGTGGCAAGAGGCGAAAAGCAGATGAAGTCTGATAGGGGCGTTGTAAGTCCTGGCCCGGTGAGAGTATAATAATCACATGCAGTACAGAAGTATAGGCGTTTTTGATTCGGGAGTAGGCGGCCTCACTGTGGCCAAGGCGATTATGGAAGCTATGCCGGGCCAAAACATCATCTATTACGGGGATACTGCTCGGATGCCTTACGGGGATAAGCCACCCGAGGAGATAGTGCGTTATGCGCGGCAGATAATAGAGTTCCTTGTTGGACGTGGCGTCTGTGCTGTGGCAGTGGCATGTAATACATCCTCTGCTATTGCCGTGCCTATCATTGGACGCGATTTTGACGTGCCTGTGGTAGGAATGATTGAATGTGGCGCAGCTGCAGCTGCGGAAGCTTCGCGCTCAGGACGGATAGGCGTCATTGCAACAGCCAATACGGTGCGCAGCGGAGCCTATTCAAGGGCAATCAAAGGCATGCGCCCGGCCGCTCATGTCGTGGAGCAGGCCTGCCCAATGCTTGTGCCCATGGTTGAGCGCGGAGAGATATCTGGGCCCGATGTAAGGCACGTCCTTTCAGAGTATATCCAACCGTTGTTGGAAGCGGAAGTTGACACGATTGTTTATGGTTGCACCCACTATCCATTTCTCGAGGCTGAAGTACGGGCCATGGCTGGCTCTTCAGTAGCTCTAGTTGACCCGGCTACAAAGGTCGCATCAGCAGTCAAAGCAGCTATTGGAGAAGGTGGATCCGGGCAGGCGGGATTGCTTTCCTTTGTGACCAGTGGAGATCCGAACGCCTTTGCTGAACTGGTCAGCACCTTGATGGGCTGGAGCGTGCACGAGGTGGAACATGTAGATTTGGATGCGGCCGGGGCTCCTCCCGAGGAAGGCGGCATGCTCGGACGCCGGGATCGCGCATAGAGGTGTTGGGAGGCATCTTACTGTGGCCATGCTCAAGCTCACAATTCTCGGGAACCAGGGCCCGTATCCGGGCCCTGGCGGGGCGTGCTCGGGTTACCTTGTAAGATCCCAAAGCGCTGCAGTCCTCATAGATTGCGGCCCTGGAGTCATGCCAAAGCTCGAACAGCAGATCGACCTTTCTTCCCTGGACGCAATCGTCATCAGCCACTATCATCCAGATCACTTCTCAGACTTTCTGGTGATGCGCTATGCACTCCATTATAT
>DMOT01000249.1:3256-3622 GCA_003456765.1 Bacillota bacterium | reverse complement strand
ATCACACTTATCCCCATCTCACAGCCCCATGATCCCAAACAGCTCGTCGATGTCGAGGGCGTCCCGCACCACTGCCGCAAGCCTGTCGCATTCCGCGTCGAGCGTGGAGATGTCGTCCATGGATAATCCGCTTCTTCCGCCCAGCGAGTCCTCTTCCACGATAGCGAGGTCACGGATGTAGGGAATCACTCCGAGAACCGGCTTGCCCGTTCTTTTCTCCAGGAAGTCTAGCCCTGGCGCAAGAAGGGAGAAGTCTCCCCTGAACTTATTTATTACAAGTCCCTTCACTCTGTCCTGTTCGTCCGCATCGAGCAGCTCAAGGGTGCCCACGATGGCGGCCAGCGCTCCGCCTGGATCGATGTTCGC
>DMOT01000249.1:0-3216 GCA_003456765.1 Bacillota bacterium | reverse complement strand
AGAGCGGCGCCTACGTACTTGTCCCTGTATTCCGCTGCGTAAATCTGCCCGATGCTCTTGCCCGCAAGTATTATCTCGCTGGTCATGTCGCCGAGGGGTTTGAGCAATATGGGGTTCATATCCACTGTCGGTTCAACTTTCGCGGCAATAGCCTGAAAGGCTTGGGAGACGCTGATCTCGCCTCCGCCAGCCGTCATGGCGGATTTTGTGGACATGTTCTGCGCCTTAAAAGGGGCGACCCTGAAGCCGTCCTGATGAAACAGGCGGCAAAGCCCCGCGCAAAGCAGACTCTTTCCCGCAGAGGACGTAGTGCCCTGAATCATGATCGTGGCTGCCGGCAAATCCGATCACCACTCCTTCACCTTGTATTTTCTGAGCAGGAAGATAAAGAACGGGCCCCCGGCAAGCGATGTGACGATTCCCACTGGCAGCTCCCTCGGAGGAATGATGGACCGCGCAACCGTGTCTGCGGCCAACATGAATACTGCGCCCAGCAAGCACGTGTTGGGGATCAGTTTTCTGTGGTCGGGGCCGACCACCATTCTCACCAGGTGTGGGACGACCAAGCCCACAAAGCCTATGATCCCGCTGGAGGCCACTGAAGCGGCGGTCAGGAGAGATGCAGCAGCGATGAGCCTTCTTGTGACTTTGCCAACATCGACTCCGAGACTCAACGCCTCCTCCTCTCCCAGGAGAATCGCGTTGAGCTCTCTCCAGTAGTAGAGGATTATCGCAAGGCCGAAAGCCAGATGGGGAATCATCGCAAAGACATGTGTCCAGTTGCGCCCTGAAAATCCCCCCATGAGCCAAAACATCAAGCCGTGAAGGCCGTCCTGCGGCATGAGATACATCAAGAGCGAGACGAGGGACGAGAGGATCGACCCCACAGCTACGCCCGACAGAATCAGGTTGACCATGGGGGTCCTCTCGCCCACTCGCGCAAGGTTGAAGACCGTAGCCACGCTGGCTATAGCGCCGATGAAGGCGAAGAGCGGGACGGTTCCCAGATGGAGCGCTTGGACGCTGATCGGGAGCATCATGGCTATTGTTGCCCCCAGGGACGCGCCGGCTGACGCCCCGATTACGTAAGGGTCTGCCATCGGGTTCCGAAAGAGAGCCTGATACACAGTGCCTGACAGCGAAAGGGACGCTCCTATAAGCGCCGCCAGGACGATTCTGGGCATTCGGATCCTAAGAACGATCTCTTCTGTTGGAGAGGAGTCTTCTTTGCAGTCGCCAGTTGCCGTCGAGACGATCCAGTCCCATATCACACTGAGTATTTCCTTCCCGGAAAACTCGACTGCCCCTATTCTCAATGACAAGACAGATACCACTATCAAAGAGACGACCAAAACCGGCAGCAGTCCTTTGCCCAACCTATCCCGCACTCGCCTTCACCTGCATTTCCGATACTCGTTCTCGGCCTGATCCTCAGTCAATCAGCCGCCAGACCAGCCCCTTACTTAAATAGCTCAGGATAGAGGGCCCTCGCAAACTCCATGACGCCTTCGCCCACACGCGGGCCCGGCCTCGACACGAGGTTATCGTCGACCAGGAATACATTCCCCTTGCGCACTGCATCGATCGTCTGCCATCCCGCCTTCGATTTCAGTGTCGCAGGATCCAGTCCACCGCCACTATGCACGTGGGGTGCGAGTATCACGTCTGGATTCTTGGCCACTATGGTTTCAAGGCTGTATGAAGGGTAGTCGGAGGACGCGTCGCGAGTAATGCTCACTCCTCCCGCACATGTGATCATGTCGGAAATGAGAGTGTTGGGACCGACACTCATCACCGGCTCGTCCCATACGAGATACAGCACGCTGAGACGTTCTTTGACAGGGATCTTGGCCACCGCTTTTGTCACCTGGGCCATTGTCTTTTCGATATTTCCGTTCACCTTGTCAGCTCGATCAGGAACACCCGCTATCTTAGCTGCCATCATGATATTGTCCATTACGCCGCGCACCGTCTGAGCATTCTGGCATACGAACTTGATTCCGCGCTTTTCGAACTCAGGTGCCTCTTTCATGTGCATCGTGGTTCCAAAAACCACGTCAGCCTGAAGCGAGACGATCAGCTCGATGTTCGGGTCCGAAAACCCTCCTACCTTGGTCTTCTTGGCCGCTTCTGCTGGGTAGTCGCAGAATTGGGTCACCCCCACTACCTGGTCGCCAAGGCCGAGCTCAAAAAGGATCTCAGTCCAACTAGGGGCGAGAGAAACAAACCGTCGAGGCTTGCTCGTTATCTCAACCTTTCGGCCCAGGTCATCGGTGATGGACAATGGGTACATGTCGGCGGCGTGCGCCCCTATTGCCCCGGGAACCAACGTCAATAACACAGCCAGCACGATTGCCGATAGGGATCTGATCCAATCTTTTTTGAACATGTGAATCCCCCATTCTGTAGAAATATGGACGTCCGGACTCCTCTTGAAAGCCGGACAGCAACACATGTGTATGACAGACGAAACGGCCTGCCCATGCACCGCCCCCTTTCCGCCGAAGGTTCAGGCGCGGCAAACAGGCAGGTCTCCTGGCTTCCGGTCATAGCGTCAAATCCAGCGCCTTCCCATCGCTCCCAGCGACAGTGGCCATGCTGCACGCTCGCGGTTACAGTGGCGGGGCCGCTCAGGTCTTTCACCTGATTCCCTATTCTCCCCGGCTTGCGGGGCGCCTGTTTGCACCGATATTCTGTTTTGGCCCGCACTTGAGCCTATCCTCTAAAACGGGCCGCTCTGCCTCTCTCCGAAAATGATGTCACATTCATCGATTCAACCTCGATTCCGGCAGCCGCCGGCCCGACACACCGCAGGGTGCTGATGGATCCGGGGTCCACTGGGATCGACCCGAACATCTCAAGGTTTCCACACAAACAAGACGAAAGGACTGCCCTGATGGGGCCCCCATGTGTCACAACTACTGCCGTGCCCTCTTCGCCATAGGACTTGCCGGCAATCCGCTCTATGCAAGGGATGACTCTCGCAGCAAGCTGCCGAACGGACTCGCCCCCGGGGGGCGCGTACCCCAATGGATCTGCAAACCACCGCTTTACTTCCAAAGGATACCGGTGCTCTATCTCATCGAAGGTCATCCCTTCCCAGGCCCCGAAAGAGCCTTCCGCAAGATCCGGTTCAAGCTCAATCGCAACCCCTGTGGCCTGGGATATTGGGGTTGCGGTCTGTACCGTTCTCAAGAGAGGGCTCGCATACACCCC
>DMOT01000084.1 GCA_003456765.1 Bacillota bacterium | reverse complement strand
GCGGTGTATATAAGGAAGTCTGCAGTCACGGTCCTGCCCTCATTCCTCATGACCACTTCGAATGTCCTTGTTTCCCCTGGCGCTGCGGTCATCTCCACAAGCATAGGGGTGAAACTCAAAGAGACCTGCGCCCGTGTAGAACTTGGAGCCGCAGCGAGAATGGCAAACAGACCGATCAGCATGATCGCTGCCCTTCTTATCAGGGTCCGCCCGCATGGTACGCTTGCTACCACCCCATCTTCATGTCGGGACCAACTCAGCAGGAAATGCATCAAAGCCTCTCTCCTTCTTACTCATCCGAGGGGTGACCACGTGGGCCACCCCCCGGATTCCTGACTTACCCTGATGATCAGGGATGCCTATGCTTATTGCACCGAAGGCGGTGGAAACCATGTTCCCGTCACGGGATCAACCCACCTCTTGATGTTCTGTAGCGTGATTGTGATCTGCCCTTGATTTTCATACTCACACGAGGAGTTGCAGTTCTCCACTATGATCTTGTTGAATAGCTTGGTGCTCACGCCGGCATGAAGATCCGCGCTGTCGGAGACCGTCCGGGGCGCCTCATTAAGATCAGAAGCCCTTGTCCACCCATTTATGTCCGCTGCTTCGATGGTTTCACCGTAGCTGTAGTAGGTTTCAATGAATCGGTTCACGCCACCCGTCTCGGTGTACTCCAGGTCAGCGAATCCTGCGAAGCCGATCACTACGTCGTTATTGCTCTTGACGGTGAACTCAATGCATTCTGCCGCATATGTGCCAGGCTTCAGTATGCGCCAATCCCAACGAGTCCCGCCGATTGACCATTCACACCACTGCGCCATTGATGCATGGTGCACGAAGTCGATTGTCCAGACCTTCTTGTTGCAATTATTACCGGCCGGATTGCTCCTCCAGCAACGAGCAAGGGCAGTCAAGTCTCCTTCAGCTTTGCGGACCCATCCGCTACCATCCCACTCCCAATGCTCCACCTCAACTGCGCCCGGCGGCAGGTCCTGACCTTCGTTATAGGCCATCGCCATGGCCGGCACTAGCAGAAGCGCGAGGACTGCAAAACAAACGAGTAGCTTCTTCATAGATGTCTTCCTCCTTAATCTGGTCTATGTTGATGGGCTCGAGCCCATCGAGGTTCAGGGCTCCTAGTTCCCCTCCCCTATCTGAGTGTTGCTGACTATGAAAGTTATCACCCCTTCGTTTTCATACTCAGCGGACGAAACTTCTTCGCCCACACTTATCTTTGACCACATCAGAACCGGCACAGGCTCAGACAGGTCAATATACAGTGTCTCACTGTTCAAATCAGCCGCAGGTATCCACCCTTCTGTTTCTACCGCGTCGAGACTATTCCCAAACCCGTAGAATGTGGCAATCTTCCCGGGCGTACTGTCCCTTTTAAGATCGTCAAACTCGCTGAACTGTACCGATAGCTTCCCTTTACCGGATGTGGTGATTTCCGTAGCAAGAACAGCATATGTCCCAGGCTTTAGCACCCGCCAATCGATGCGCGTCGCAGTCAGCGAGATGTCGGCATAAGACGCGTCAGCACTCTTGATATATATAGGATCCAGCGGCATTTCGTGTACGTATGAGCCTCCTACCGGGTTGTATTCCATGTTGATAGAGTCACAGAAAATCAAATTCTTTTCGCTTGGCGGCAGTCCGTTAGTCTTCACCTTCAAGGCCAGGTACGCACGGGACCCGGGCACGAACTTCTTGTTAGCCTTCTGTTGCCAGCGCCAGATTAGCCTCACGCGCGTAATGCCCGGCTCAGGGTAGTCGGTTTCTATCGTCAATTCCCCGTCATTCTCCACAGTGGGGTCAGGTAGAGTCACGACCCGCTCTATCTCTTCCGCGGTCAGATGCTCGCCGAAAAGCAATGTCACTGTCCAACCGTTCCACTCCACCGCCGACGGCGGCTGGCTCTCCCAGTTGTCTACCTGGATCTCCACTATCCACTCGGCTTCCTCGCCTGTAGGCACAGTGAATTTGTCGTCCTCGACGCCTACATTGTCTGAAACCCCCGTAGCTACCAGCATGAAGGATCCATCCACATTTTCTCCCACGAAGTGGTGAGCCCTCGTAATCATCGCTGGCTCCCCGGACTGCTTCACGCTAACCGATGGAGCAATGCCTCCCTGGCCTGCGCCGATGGGCACACTTCCCCCAACCCCCGGCTTCGCCGGCAGAGGATTCGTCAGCCCCGGCCTTACCGGCACAGGCCTTTCCGGAAAGGGCCTCTCCGGGAACGGCCAGTCTTGCTCGATAGGCTTCTGCGCAACATCATATGGGCCACCATCCGGCCTCAGGGCCTCGGGGTTGACTCGCGCTATGACTGAACATGGCGATGTATTCCTCACCTGTGCCTTCCCGAGCAGCGAATATGTAAGCTTGAACCCAGTGTCGATCGGGTACACGCCTTCCTGCTCGAACTCCTGCCGGCCCGAGCTGTCTCGTCGCGTCACCACTGAGATCTCTGCCCGGGCAGCCTCATTGGGACCCAGATCTCCAACGTCCCATACGAAACTCGCGTCCATCGGCAGCATGCCCCTGGGGTCCTCCCCGGCAATACGAGCATCCCCCTGGGATCTCCCGGAAAGCGTCGCCCGGAAAGCGGGCCCGAAACTCCCCTGCACCTTAGCCCCGTGCGTCGGTATGTCGTTCGGGTTCCTCACTGTGAGGATGACCTTCCATTCCAGTCGGCGCCCGAGGGGGGCGATGAAGAGCCTGGGGTCGCTTTCGATGATCTCCCTCGATGTAGGCACAAAATCTGCGGTCAATTCTGCCTTGTTCACGTCGAAGGCCACCTCGGCCCTGGCCGTTATCTGCACAGCGGATGAACCCGCATTTCCCCATCCCGAAACAGGATTTCCGCCCTGTATAGTGGCATAAGGGTTCACCGGCTCTAGAGCCTCCCACCCTCCCCACGGATCCAACCGCCAAGGTGTGAGCGCGCCATGAGCTGCTGCCGGCAAACACGCCAGCACGATGCAGACCAATGCCAGAATTCGCCCCAAAGACTTGCTGCCCGTCATATCAAGCCCTCCCATAAGGCCACGATGTTTACGGAAGATTACAAATAATCACCCTAATACGCGCCCGCAGCTGCCTGTCCACAAGCTTCTCCGAATCGCAAGGAGCATCGCCGGAGTTCAACAGGGATTCTCGAAAGCCCCTTTTCAGGGCCAACGCCCGGTCGGTCCCCCCGCGGACTCGAACCAGGCGCGTCTTGTTACAATATTTCTCCCTTATTCACTGTAATCCTTCCCATAAATTCCGCTATATTCTATCGGCCCCCGGGTTCTTTCGATGCCGAATAAGCCGATGTCCGTGCTAAATGCAGTTTGATCCATTTCTCGAAATCTCGCTCATTTACAAGTCTCTATGAATGCTGCAGGCTTTCTGGACGCGCGAAGCTCACGTTTCACATGAATATGACCGGAACAGCGAATCGATTACACTTTTTTTGCGCACCCAGAGGTTTGCCTGAGGAACACCCTCCTGAACCTCTTCCGCCACGCCTCATGCGACGCTAAATCCCGGCAAAATGGCTAAAGGCAAGTAATTCAGGAGATGGGTCGAACAGGGCGCCGCTTAACCGCCTGACGAAGACTCCCTTTTCCATGCAGCCTGAATCCCATGTCGCATCGATTGAGAGAATCCTCCCCTCCACCTCAACCTCGTTCCAGGCATGGCGCAACACAGAGATGCCGTTATCAGCGTTTCCGATAACCACCCATACTCGGCACCCGGCAGCTCGCAAGAGCGCAGCTAAAAGGTTTGCGTAGCCAAGGCACACAGCCTGGCGACGTTTGAGCGTCGTAATGGCATCGCCCGGCCCGGGTCGCCCGCTTCGAGCACCCTCGATATCGTAGTCTATGTTCGCCGCAACCCAGTCATGCAGGGCGCGCACACGCTCGTAGGGGTCATGTATGCCATCTACTATCGACGCCGCAAGCTCTTGTATGGCAATGCTCAGCGATTGCATCATCCACGGCTCGGTGGGCGCGGGATCGGGGCGCGGCGCCACTGTAGCCACAGTATAGGACCGATTCGCTTCCCAACCCGTACCACAGACCTGGCTCCCATTGCGGCCCACGCACAACCTGAAGACGTCTTCTCCCTCGGGCAGGTCTATCCACGCTTCCCAGCGATCATCGACGACCGAGGCCTCCTGGCGCCTGTAGACTACATCTTCATCGCAGGATGATGTCTCCAGAATCACAGTCTCAGCGCCGCACGCAACCCCTCTTACCCGAAACCTCCCAGTCGCCAGTATCGACCCTCGCTGGTATGCAGGCTGAGTCATATATAGAGGGGGTTCTTCGGAAATAAGGCGGTACGCAGCTGCCCCCTGCCATGTCTCCGCGTCTATCTGTCTGGAAGCGAATATGACCTCGCATGGCCCATATCCAACATCGAGCGGTACAGGGAATTCGAAGGTTCCATCCGGTCTGGTCTGAGCATAGTAGGTGCGAATCTCCCCGGTTTCCAGGTTTTGAACTGTCGCCCTTACTCGCCCGTAGCGCGACCAACCTCGCACATGCAAGACGTCGGTCACCGTGTTCGACTCCTGTCGCGGAAAATCGATGGTCAGGTCATAGCCGTACCCTACGTATTCAACAGGGACCAACGGGATCTCACACGAAACGTTGCGCACGCAAAAGCTGCAAACAACTATGTATGATGACTTTCCAGGTGGGCGCGTGGCAACGCTCAATGAGTACCTGCCGGGTCCGTCCACAAACCATACTGTCCCCGAAAACCAACCATCAGGTTCTGAAGGAAGCCTCGTCATGCGCTCCTCGCCCAGGTCCTCGCGGCATGAGATGGCAACCACATCCGAGTAGACCGCCCAACCGGCGAGTTCAAAGAGGCCTGGCGCTTCATTCTCCCAGCTCGCTTCAGTCGATATGCTTAGCAG
>DMOT01000089.1 GCA_003456765.1 Bacillota bacterium | reverse complement strand
GCGCACCCGGGAGATCGGGATCAGGAAATCTCTCGGCGCCCGCAATCGTGACATACTCCTTCAATTCCTCGTTGAAGCTCTGGCCCTCAGCCTGATCGGCGGGGCTATAGGCATGATTTTGGGCTGGATGGCAGGATCAGGCATTTCACGGCTAGCCGGGTGGCCTCCCTCATTCAGCATGACATCTGTGGCGGCAGCTGTGGGTTTCTCTTCTGCTGTAGGGCTGATCTTCGGCATCTTCCCTGCAGTCAAGGCAGCGCAGATGAACCCCGTTGACGCTCTGCGATACGAATGAACGCGTTATGACAGAACATATTTGGGCATGGGAGCTGAGTACAATATGGCCTCTTCGATCTATGGAAGGGTTGGCGGAGTCATCGACGGACTCAGCATACACTGCGCAACCGGCCCCAACTTCATACGCGGGCGGATCGGAGGCGACGTATTTGGCGCAGATCTGGATCTGCATGTGGACGCACCAGGGGGGACCGTTACGGGTCGCATGGGAGGCGCAATCATAGGGCGATCTGTGGACGTGAGATACGGCGCAGGAAGCATCTACGGCCGCGTCGGCGGAGCCGTCGATGGGAATGACCTATCCCTATCAGGCACTGAACGGATCTCGGGGAGATGCGGCGGAGCGATTATCGGATTCGATTGCGACCTCAAGCTCGATGGCATGGAGATGACCGGCCGGCTGGGAGGCGCAATCATAGGCAAATCAGTAGCGATCAGCATATCCACGGATCTGCCTCCGATACTCTCAGCTCTTGTAGCAGTCCTAACATACTATCACTACTTGGTGAACACCAGAAACCGCGGCAGCGGAGGATCGAGCGGCAGAGGAAAGTAGCAGGCGGCGGGATCGCAGCCAGATGCAAGTCCCCGCCGCCCATTCCATCATGCCATTATCTTCCTGGTGATCAGTAGGAGAACAGATACCAGAGACCGTTTTTGTCGGGGCCCCTGTATATCTGCGGGTTCTGGGGCTGCTCCCAGCCCTCGGTGGCCTTTTCTACATAGTGTTTCGCGTACCAGAATGCCTCATCCGTGTCTATATCCCGATCTCTGTTTGCATCGGCATTGTAAGGAGAAGTCATTCCCCAGGTAAAGTATCTTGTAAACAGACCATGACCCCATTCCGACGATTCCCACGACAGTTCATCCTTGTCGCACGCAGTAATGACGATCTTGCCTGGCCCTACAATGTTCCGGGCCAAGACCTCAAAGCCTGTAGAACGTTGGAATCCGGAAGAAAGCGAGCTTACGAGGCTCTTGTACATTCCACCTGAATGGCAGGAGTCGAATATGAAGACCTTGTGTGACGCAGGGATGTAATCATCTATTGCATCATTCAGCTCATAGTCGGCTATGAGCGAATTCACCGTGCCGTCAAAGTCATGCGGAACTATGTATTCATATGGATAATACTGCACCCCATGGCCTGAGAAAAACATGATGAAGGTATCACCCGGGATCATCTGCGTCCCCATCAAATACATGGTGCCGAGTATCCCGCTTTTTGTGGCCTGATCATCAAGTAGAGTCACAGTCTGCTTGGCAAGCCTGTTCTCAACTCCGAGAACCTGGGCGATAAGCTGAGCATCCGGTCTTGCGTATCTGAGATTGTGCTGGGGATTGGCATACTCGTTTATCCCTATCGAGAGTATGTGCAGCGATCCCAGCGGCGCCCCTCCGATACTTGTTGTCTTCCCAGCTTCTACACTCCACACCCCGGTGAATGTGTCAAGGAAGCGCTCGTGAGTGACCGTCACCCGATACTGCCCTGGCTGAAGTCCGGTTATCCTGAATTGCCCATTGGGGTCGGATTGTTGCAACTTAACCTGGTACGGGTATTGCAGGCCTTCGGCCTGAGCCCATGCGCCCGCCACAGGAATGTAGTCTGTACCTTTGGGCATGGTTGATAGGACTGTGATCTTCTCTTCTGCTGCCGGGCCAGCCAACGACTTGGCGTTTGCGTTTTGTACAACATAGCCCTGGATGATTCCGGTGGTCGACACTCTTCCTCCACACCCGGCCGCCAGCAAAGATACCATGACAATCGCAGCAAGAACCGCTGCCGTCCTTCTCTTCTTCATGATGCTAATCTCCCCCTGCGCCTCGCAACGCGATGCTGTTATTGTCCTGTTCTTTTTGGACGGGCATAGATGGCGGTCTGTTCCCTCAGAGTCATCCTCATTTGCAGTTGCCAATCCGCAACAGTGAAGGAGAATGATGTGCAGCTGAGGAATATATGACTTGCTTCTCGTGAGTTGCTTTCAATGATTCGGGGGGATGTTGCTTTGTCGCGATCTCGATTGCTCTCCATGCTGTGCGCCGCAGCAGTATGCGTGGCAGTGTTTGGCGTCAGCTCTGACAGGGTAATGGGGCTGCCCTCTCGGCTAGTCGGGAGCCGAGGGCCGGCTTTAACAGAAACAGGATCTGGTTCCCAATCAATCCTTGACCTCTTTCCCGAGCTGAAAAGCCTCCCTGCTCCCCTATGGGTACAGGAAGGGCTCAGAGTGTACTATCGAACGGCGGCAGCAACAGTGCCCAATCCCATGGCGGAGTCGGGCAGAGAAGGGACCAAACCTCCGATAATGCACCCTGAGGAACTGAGTCCTGTGGCGCCTGCTTTGGTGAGAACTGATGTGATAGCCATTGATACACGCTTCTCGGCTACGGCTTCTACTCTTTTCATAGGGGATCTGATGATACCGTGGGAGGATCTTACGCATACTTCCTATGCAGGGTCAGGCTATTTCTGGATAAACCCCGTCGTCATCAAGAACCTTGCAAAGCGTCCTCCGGATCAGTTCGTTGTCTCCGAAGTCCAATACGAGGCTGGCGGGAGAACGTACGACTGCACAAGGTTTGATTACAGGCCCAAAGGCAGCCGCGAGCATCATGTGTGGATATTTCAATCAAGCACAGGGCTGCTCATGTATCAAGCCCAGTGGCTTACCCTCTCTGACCAAAGTCTATCGTATGTTTCAGCAGCCGAGTTCGTCGCGAAACGTAACATATCGCTTCCATGGTCGGCGTATGCCGCACCGGCCTGGGTGAAGCCAGGGGCCAAGATGACATACCAGGGCGCTATCAGAACGTGGATGCCCACAACGGGCCCCAACATCCCAATACCTGCTTTCCTTGAGGTTGAGATAGCAGAGGCGGGCCGGAATTGGTCCGTAGACAGGGTGAGAAGAATATTCTCTGGAGATGACGGACAGGCGGGGGCCGCAAAGGACGTCCATTCAGGAAGGGGCAGAATAGGCGGATTC
>DMOT01000088.1 GCA_003456765.1 Bacillota bacterium | reverse complement strand
TTCCATGGTCTGCGTATGCCGCACCGGCCTGGGTGAAGCCAGGGGCCAAGATGACATACCAGGGCGCTATCAGAACGTGGATGCCCACAACGGGCCCCAACATCCCAATACCTGCTTTCCTTGAGGTTGAGATAGCAGAGGCGGGCCGGAATTGGTCCGTAGACAGGGTGAGAAGAATATTCTCTGGAGATGACGGACAGGCGGGGGCCGCAAAGGACGTCCATTCAGGAAGGGGCAGAATAGGCGGATTCTGGCTCCCGATACAAGGCCTGGCACGGCTCAGGAATGGCGACAAGCTTGACCCCTTCGATCCAATTGTGGGAAGCACTGTTGAGGTCAGTTATGTCGGGAAAACCCATAGCGGCATGTCGGTGGTTGCCATATTCGAATGGGGATCGCAGTACAAGCGAGTATGGATATACCGCGCCACCGATGGAAAGCTCATCTACTGGCTGGATGAGAAACTCGTGGATCCCGTCACCAGGCTCGTTCAGCAGGCGGAGTGGCAGCTCACGGAAGAATGAGCCCACCGAGATGATTCTGTAGATATTCCTCCGGAGAGGAGTCGAACCAAATGGCGGCAGGCCTGCGAACGAACCTGCCGTCTTTTACATAACCCGCATCCCAGGTCGTATCGAGGAGCACGATCCTGCCGTTGGCCTCCGCTTCATTCCAGGCATGGCTTTCCCGGATTCCATTCTGAACCGCTTCGCCAGGAACCACGCGTGCCCTGATACCTGCGGCCAAAGCAAGGGCAGCTGTAGCATTGGCATACCCCTGGCATACGCTGCCCCCACGTAAGATGGCAGCAACGGCATCAGTCCTCCCCAGGTCTCCACTGGCAGCAGCGCGCACGTCATACACAAGATTGGAGGCCACCCAATCGTTTATGGCCCGAAGCTTGTCGTACGGATCGGCTATGCCCTGTGTAAGTGATGCAGCAAGCGATTGGACCCGGGGATCATCCCATTGAATCTCCCTCTTCTCTGAATCCAGCAGAACCGGAATCCTAGGAACTCGGACTACGACGTACTGGCGCCGGAGTATGTACTGGTTTTCGTCGCGGTGAAATGAAAACACGTTCACTCGGCACTCCTCGTCAGTGGCGGGTGGATCTATCCATGCCTCAAATAAGCCTGCCCCGGTTCTCTTGAGGACAGTTGTCGTTTTGCCATTCCGTTCCACGTCGATCCTTGCGCCATCAGCATTAGCAAACCCCCGGAGCAGATAGCGATCATAAGCCAAAACGGTTCCACTGCGGTAAGCAGGCTGAACCATGTGGATAGGCGCAGGCTCTACTTTCACGGAGTATTCAGCCGCGGTGTTGTAGGTTAGCGGGCCGCTCAACCTTGACGCGATTGCAATGCGGCACTCTCCCTCGCCCACATCAAAAGGGACAACAATAGCGAAATCTCCATTTGGAAATGTGTTGGCTGAAAAATCACGCGCTTGCCCCGTCCTTTGATTCACGATCCTCGCCCAAACCACCGGGAATGCGCTCTTGCCCGTGATCGTGATGGAATCAGACACTCTGTTTGAAGGTCCAAAGGGCGAATGGATTTCAAGCTCCGAGCCGTAGCCTGAATACGTCCTGGGAGCCAGAGGAGTAGTGGACAGTACATTCTCGACAACAAAGCGGCAGGTTACTCTGTAAACTGTTTGGCCTTGAGGAAGGGCAGCCACGTCTATGGTGTAGCGCCCCGGGCCGTCAAGGAGCCACACAGTGCCCTCAAATCCGCCGTCTGGGCCGACATCTATGACCATGCTCGCGAACTTCCCGGGATCATCCTCCCGCGTGGCCCTGACCAGGACTGTGCTGCAGCATGACCGCCCCCTCACCTCGAAAGTTGCAGGAACAGAAATACCGGACGCATTCGGAAAAGAGAGGGTAAGAAGATCGCCATAGCCTACGAATGTCTGAATCGCCGTACTCTGCGAGTGCGCCGCCTCCAGAGCGCCTCCAGTCCAAAGCAGTAAGCCAATGAGGGCAACCGCCGTGACGAGGCGCGATGCGGCCCGCTTCACACTTCCTGCTGCAGCCCCCGCCATGTCCGCCATGTTCAACACCACCCTTCCCAGGTGCCATCGCCCAAGGCAAGCTGGCGGACTATGACGCTGGCCATGGCAAGCCCTGCAGCCGGCGGAGTCGTCGAAATGCTGCCTATCGGGCCATCACTCCTGACAACTGGCGGTTCCTCGGAGAAGACGACGGTAAGGCCGCTCTCTATCCCGCGTTTGCGCAATCGCTGCCTCACACTCCTTGCCATAGGACACATGCGGGTTTTGGAGATATCGGCTATTCTGAACATCGTAGGGTCGAGCCTGTTCCCCGCGCCCATTGACGAGACTATCCTGGTCCCAGACTTCAGGCAAGCCTCTATGAGGTCAAGCTTCGCATCTATCGAGTCTATCGCATCCGCCAGATAGTCCAGCCCCAGATGGAGCAAGTCGCCTACATTGCTCCGTTCTATCCAGCAGGCCTCTGGCACCACTTCGCACTCCGGGTTTATCCTGCGCACCCGTTCGGCCATGACTTCCGCCTTGGGCCTCCCGATATTGTCAGTGAAAGCAATTATCTGCCTGTTGATGTTAGTTTCCGATACAACATCACCGTCGACAAGGATGAGCTTCCCCACGCCTGCCCTTGCCAGTGCCTCTGCACAGGCCGATCCCACTCCACCGAGGCCCACAACGGCAACTGACGACCCAGACAGGCGCGCCACTCCATCCGCGCCGATTATCAGCTCGGTCCGATGTTTCCAATTGGCGCGCTCCAAGTTGCCATCCATCCCTTCCAGATCCTCCGCTTTTGGTCTATTATTGAGTTTGCTAGGGTTTATCTCTGCCCGTGTCGAAAAGCATTGTAACGCAAGCGAGGTGTCACAGGATTGAGCAGCAGCATCACAACGAAGATAATCGACATACACGATCAAGGCGGTGCCATCGTCATGCACAACTGCGATTGCATACGGGGAATAGCCGACCACGTAGCGTCAGGGTCTGTGGACGTAGTAGTCACGTCGCCTCCGTACAACCTGGGAATCGAATACAGAACATACGATGACCGCATAGAGCGCGGCGAGTATCTCGAATGGACCCGAAAATGGGCATCTGAAGTTGCACGCGCGCTCTCGCCGGCAGGGTCGTTCTTCCTGAACATAGGCTCCAGGCCCCGCGATCCGTGGGGCCCTTTCCAGGTAGCCACGGAGCTGGGGGAGATATTCGTTCTCCAAAACGTGATCCATTGGATCAAGTCCATTGCCATCTCCCAAGATGATGTTGGCGACTACCCTGGCATCGAAGGAGACGTTGCAGTAGGCCATTACAAACCCATAAACAGCAAAAGGTTCATAAACGATTGCCACGAGTACATATTCCATTTCACCCACAAGGGCAATGTTCGCCTTGATCGGCTGGCAGTGGGCGTGCCATACCAGGACAAGAGCAACATCGATCGATGGGCCCGAGAAGGACGTGAGCCCGTAGATCTCAGGTGCCGCGGGAATACGTGGTTCATCCCTTACGAAACAATCACCAGGCGAAGCAGCGATCGCCCGCATCCTGCGACCTTCCCCTCGAAGCTTCCAGAGATGTGCATCAGGCTGCACGGTCTCGACAGGTGCAACCTGGTGATGGACCCGTTTTCGGGCCTCGGCAATACTGCCGTCGCCTGCGCACGCCTGGGCATACCGTTCATTGGTTACGAGATAGACGAGTTCTACTTTGCCGAAAGCATCGAACGAGTCGCTCAAGCCCTAGATGAATCGGCAAAAGACAGTGCCGGCGACGCCCAAAATGCCAGACAACTAGGCCTTTTTGAGCAAGATGTGCCAAGCAATTCTAACCTATGACTGATGCGACTGCCCGGAGCAGGTTCTCCCCCATGATTCCCTGTATCGCTGACTCTGAGTAGCCCCGTGCAGCCAGTTCCTCTGCCACCTTCGGAAGCTGTGATACATCCTTCAGCTCATCGGGAAGCTGCTCCCACGGCAGGCCGTCAAAGTCGGAACCTAACGCTATGTACTCCGGACCAATGATGCTGGAGAAATGGTCTATGTGGTCAACGACGCCTGCCAAAGAACGCCTTCCCTCTCCGAGGAAGTGCCCTGCGAAGTTCACGCCTATCACGCCGCCCTTTTGGGCGATTGCTCTCGCCTGGTCATCCGTGAGGTTCCTCGGATGGGAGCAAAGAGCCTTCGAGTTGGAATGAGAGGCGATCACAGGCTTCGTGGATATCTCCATGACATCCCAGAAGCCCGCCTCCGCGAGGTGCGACACGTCCACGACCATGCCTAGCCTGTCCATCTCCTCCACTACCTGCACCCCAAACCTCGTAAGCCCTCCGCCCGTGCGTCCCTCAAAAGCCCCGTCTGCAATCTCATTCCTGAGGCTCCAAGTGAGCGTCATGAGCCTTACGCCGAGCCGGTAGAAGATGCGCAGAAGCTCGATTCGACCGTCGAGCGCCTCGCCCCCCTCTATTGACAGAAGCGCAGCGATCTTGCCTTCCTCGTATGCCTCTTCCACATCCGTGCCGCTCGTGGCGAAGACCAGTCTGTCGCTGTTCTCCTCGATTTCTCTGTAGAACGCATCGACATACTGAAGGGCTCGTCTGGCCCCGGCTCCGGGCAAATACTCGGGAGGAACATAGATTGCGAATATCTGAGCGGAGACTCCACCCTCCACCATTCGAGCCAGGTCAAGCTGGCCGCCCTTGTCCTCATCTGCCAGCCTACGACGACCTTCTACTACATCCATGAGCGTATCGCAGTGCGCGTCCATTATGAACATATTCCGCACCCCCAACACTTGCACAATCAATACATATTGAGTATACCACTACAATTCCGAGCAAACATTGTTCCAGTTTCAACAAAGTGGTACTATTGGGCATAGAGCCGGACTGTGCGCAAAATGGCTAGCTAAGGAGGTTTGATCGAGTATGCCTGGCATCAAGATTATTACTGATTCAACGGCAGATTTGGGCCAGGAACTGAAAGAACGCTACCGCCTGGAAGTGGTTCCGCTCATGGTTACATTTGATGAGGAAACCTACGGAGACGGCGTGGACATCAATACGCAGCGCCTGTTTGAGCTTGTCAAGGAGAAAGGGAAGCTGCCGAAGACTTCGAGCCCCAGCCCCGCAA
>DMOT01000041.1 GCA_003456765.1 Bacillota bacterium | reverse complement strand
ACAAAAATGGCGGAGAGGGTGGGATTCGAACCCACGAGGCGGTTCCCCGCCTACTCGCTCTCCAGGCGAGCGCCTTAGACCAACTCAGCCACCTCTCCGCAATATGAAAAGCCACTTTGCAGCCTCAGAATCTATGGCGGAGAGAGTGGGATTCGAACCCACGAGGCGGTTCCCCGCCTACTCGCTTTCGAGGCGAGCGCTTTCGACCAACTCAGCCATCTCTCCGCAAGCCATATCAAGAATCAAAGCCTGTTTGCAAAGAACTCCTCGAGCAAGGCACCTGCTTCCTCCGACATCACCCCGCCCGTCACATTAACCCAGTGGTTAAGCCTCAGGTCACGCGGTATGTCGAAGATCGTGCCTGCCGCCCCGGTTTTAGGGTCGGCCGCTCCGTATACGAGCCGATCAAGCCTCGCCTGAACTATGGCGCCTGCACACATTGGACACGGCTCCAGGGTCACGTAGATAGTGGCTCCCGACAGCCTCCACGCACCGACATGCCTCGCGGCCTCCCTGATGGCCAGGATCTCCGCATGTGCAGTCGGGTCGCCGTCCGATTCCTTGCAGTTGTACGCGCGTGCGATGATCTCATCGCCCAAAACTACAACTGCTCCAACCGGCACCTCTCCGGCCAGCGAAGCTTTGCGGGCTTCAGTAATGGCCTCGCCCATGAACTTGGTATCAAGCAATTCTTGTTTCATCGTTCTCCGGAGCATTTTCTGCTCGCAACATATGTTACCACACCGATCAGGGTAAATCAACATTCCTGCCGCGTTCAGCTCAGGCTGAGAGGAGCGCCTCTCCCACTCCCGGCGTCTGCGCCAGGCAAGCACCGTATCTGAGCATTCACGCAAGCCTTGATAATCGGGTCCTAGAAAGGGCGAATCGACAATGGAATCGATTTTCGGAACGAATAAAGGGGGCCGATCCAGTATCCAACAGGAATCTTTTTCTTGCCGCAATTGAACACGTTTCTAGAGGAAACCCCCAGCGTGAATAGGGAATAGGCTCGTTGGTTGCCCGCTGCGTGGCGCATCCTCTAATACATTTATTTTGGCAGCATCTTGCAAGTTTGCGGGAAAGGGCTTAAGATATATATGGCTGTTGTTCAAGCGCACGCATTCTAATGCCTGTCGACTTGATCAAGAGACTATCCAATCGAATCGAGGATGATCAAGTTGGCATACGAAGACAAGATCCTCAATTGTAGAGATTGTGGACAGGATTTTGTGTTCACCGCGGGAGAGCAGGAATTTTTTGATCAGCGTGGATTTCAGAACGAGCCGTCGAGGTGCCCGGATTGCAGGAGAGCCCGCAGGGCCTCTAGTGGTTCTGGCAACCGCCAGATGTACGAGGCCGTCTGCTCAGCCTGTGGAAAGCCAGCCTACGTTCCATTCCAGCCAAGCGGCGACAAGCCGGTTTACTGCAGTGAGTGCTTCGCTGCACAGAAGTCAATGAGGAATAGGTAGGCAACTCAAAGAGCTCGTTTAGTAATATGAAGCGTTCGACGTAGGCATGGAAAGCCCCGGGATCCCCGGGGCTTATCCTTTTCTCCATTCCATCTCATTTCGCATGTATCAGTGCACCATTGGAAATCGTATCCCTCAGGTTCCGGGATCCGCCCCGAACCCGCTGCGCGTCCTAGGCTCGTGGCAACTCCAGGGTAAGAATAGCACCGCCTTCCGGAGAACTCTGTGCAGTGAGAGAACCTCCCTGCTGTTCGATGAGGGCTTTGGAGATTGCAAGGCCGAGGCCTGTCCCCCTGGGCTTTGAGGTGAAGAACGGAGCAAATACGCGGGGAAGGTCCTCTTCGGGAATCCCCGGGCCGTTATCGGCCACTTCGATGATGATTCTTCTTCCCTCAGCGCGTGAGCGAATGTTGACTCTGTGCCCGGGTTCGCCCGGCGCAGCTTCAACTGCATTTCGAACCAGGTTGAGCAAGACCTGTCGCACCTGGCCATGGTCGCATCTCGTCCTGAGGTTCTGGTCGACGGGCGATACTTCCATCACTACTCCTGACTCTTCCACGTAAGGAGTCACACTCTCCACAAGCTCGTCTACGATATCTTTCACAGATACATCGCCCAATTGAGGCTGGCCCGGCCTGGCGTACTCGAGATAGTCAGAGGCTATGTTGTTCATGTGATCCAACTGGCGGACAATGTTAGAAAGCCACATCCTCCTGCGCATATCAGTCTCCTGGGCGAGGATAAGCTGGGCCAGCCCCTTGGACACGGCTATTGAATTGCGCATCTCGTGAACGATGGCCGCAGCCTCACGATTTGCCGCAGCGCCCCGCCTGAGCGCGTATTTCTGTTCCCACTTCCCCAGCCCGCGCATGATGTGCCATGATGATACCAAGAGCGTAGCCGCGGTGAAACCAGCAAGCGCCACGAGGCTGCCTGCGGTGTATAATCTTCCAGGCCCCATGGTTCTGACCCGCATGCCAGCCCAAGCGTGGCCAGCAATCTCGCTACCATTGTACAGGGGGTATGTCTGCACTGCCATTTGGCCTTTGCCCTGGCCGGCTTCGGTTCGCGAGGGCCGGGAAAGCTCGGGCCGGCCCGTGCGATATGTGTTGAATTCCTCAGGAAGCAGTTCTCCGTATATGCTTCCGGCATCAATCAGAGGATACATAGCAACCCGGGCACTAAGGTCTCGCGAGTAATATCCGAATTCCAACTCAGGGTAGGCCTGTGCCAGAATCTCCAGCTGAGGCTGTAACTCGACGTGGAGCACGCGGATCTGCTCTTCTCTCGGCTTTCCAGCGGCTCCTCTTTCTTCAAGAAGATGCGCAAAGGACCCATAGCCCGATGCAAGCTCAACTTCGAGCAATCGACATATGGAGTAAAGCTCCCGCTCGTAGCCTTGAGTCTCGGCTTGCCCACGTCCTCCGAAAGCGACAGCCAAGAGCGTTGGAATCAGGGATACAGCAATCACAACAGCATACGCTTTCCACGCTATAGCCGAAGGAAATAGGAACTCCCTGACCGAGCGAGACTTCAAGACAGACCACTCCCCGTAAGAGGCTTGTCCACATCAACATGGGTGCAGCAGGGCAACCAAAAGGTTGCCCTGGATTTCTTCACTCACCCCGCACGATGAGGTTGTTGCACCCAACAGTAGGGGACGCAAAATAATGGCATTGCCTCCACTGCCTATTCTCTTCTTCCCTAAAACCACGCGCTGACAGTAACAGACTGAGCCGACACGCCGCCCTTCTTCCCCATCAAGGAGTAACCGATCTCCCCCTGCCTTGTTTTGAGTCCGATCCCACCCGTATATGACATTGCCCAGTCGCCGTCATCCTTTTCCGCGATTGCCCCGCCTCGCAGAGCAATTCTGTCAGCTATCCATATTTCAGCGCCGCCCGAGTACCACGGTTCGATGGCGCCATCTCGCCTGGCTAGTCCATGAACATCGGCAGCTATCATAAACGACTTGGACGGCTTCACTGAGAGTCCGACGGCAAACTCAGGAGAGAACTCTGTTTTCAAGGGCTCGTCTTCTCCAAAGGTGCTCTTTGTCACACCCGATGCTTGGACACCAGCATGAAGATATCCGAGGTTGAACATCACGCCAATATCAGTCGTCACGAAGCTCCGAGGATCATCTCCAATCCTCAAATAGCCGATGCCTGCTCCCAGTGACAACCAGTCAGTCACTGACTTGCCCAGACGATAGGTGGCGTATCTGAGTTGACTAGTTGTTTCCCCGTCGGCAGCGCTCTGATAGACAAATGCGAGTCCACCGGCTCCAAGCCCGCGATCTTTATCGCACACCCCTGCGTAGAGCAAGCCATGATCCCTCAGGCTGCCCCCAAAACCAGCTCCTAGAGAAAAGGATATCTCCCCCTCGTTGACCCCAAAAGCTGCGGGATTGGAGCAGGCTGCGTCAGGCTTGTCGGCAACTCCCACATAGGTCCACCCCATTCCCATAAGCCGTGCATTGGGCGGATACGGGGCATCATATGCCATGGCCGGCGCAGCTAGCACAACAAGTGCAACCATGCAGAGCGCCGCCAC
>DMOT01000146.1 GCA_003456765.1 Bacillota bacterium | reverse complement strand
TGAGAATTCACCAGTCGCTCCGCTCTCGTTGATGGTCGTATAAGTTGCTATCCCATGTCTTTCGACTGATCCTAATAGTGGTGCACTGCACGTCATCATTGTGCTTTTGTTTTTTTTTTTTAAATGACGGGGCGCCCCCAGAATTCCACACTGGTCCGCCCGTCGGCAGCGTCAGATGTGTAAAAGAGACGGCGCCCGCTTCTCAGCGCCTCAAAGATGCTGCGCCAGCCTATAGATCCAAGGAACCGCCGTTGTCGTCTGCAGATCGACAGGTAGAGGGTGCCCTCAGACCTCGACTTGCGCTAATCATCGATGACCTCGGATCAGGAGCCTCAGCCACAGACGAGCTCATGAAGATGGACGCGCCCCTTACAGTAGCCGTGATTCCACAGGGAAGGTATGCTGCCCAGGAGGCGAAGAAAGCCGCTGAGCAAGGTTTTGCCGTCCTCCTGCACCAGCCCATGGAGCCATTGGATCCGTCTAAACGTCCAGGCAAAGGCGGAATAGTAGTTGACATGAGCGAAGAGGAGATCAGGGAGACGATATGCTCCAACCTGAAGCTAGTGCCGGGTGCCATTGGCGTCAACAACCACATGGGGTCACGTGTTACTGAGGATGCAGAACTTATGCGCATTATCCTGGATGAGGTATTCTCTCAGGGCCTGTTCTTCTTTGACAGTAGAACGAGCTCAAAGTCGGTAGTGGCGCAGGTCGCCCGGGAAATGGGGCTCTGCGTCATGGAGAATGCCCGGTTCCTGGACCACATAGCCAGTGAGGAGTACGTCATAGATTCCATAAGGATAGTGGCGAGACATGCAATTGAGCGAGGCTCCGCTGCGGCAATAGGGCATGTGCGTCCTGCCACAGTGCGTGCGTTACAGAAGATGCTTCCGGAATTGGATTCAGCCGGGGTGGAACTCGTAACCCTCGATGCCCTGGCGTCGGTTGCTAAGCCGGCGATACACAGGAAGCCTGAGCCAGTTGAAGAGGCCATACCCGAGCCGTTGGAGGAGATTGCCCCGGAAAGTATCGAAGACGAGGTTGAGGATGAGCTTGTGGGCGAGGCCGACGATGGGGGTGAGGGCGAGGGCGAGGGCGAGGATGAGCTCGGGAATGAGGTTGAAGATGACATGCTCCAGGACGCCCTGCCGGAGGCGGCGTGCTCGGAGGAATGATGCTCCATAGCGTGTGTACCATAATGTGGTTGGCGAACCTTATGGGGGTGGTGGCGGCATATGGATGGCCATCTTGCGGGAGGAGATTATCCATGCCTTTGCCATTGTGTATGCTCCCATCATACCTTCCTGAGCTTTCTGCCATAGGCCGGTAGATGAAAAGCTCGCGGCGATCGTGCTGCCCTGCGGCACCATGCGTGGCGAGCTTCAGTCTGTGCCGCCGCCTTCGGGGCCGGATTCTGAAACAGCGCGTACCTGGATACCATGCAGGGGCCATTTGACGCGTACAAATGGCCCACATTGGGTCATTCCGCACTGCATGCATGACAAGGTTGTGTAGGCGATGCCGGGACAGCGTTCGTCATACTCCAACCTTTCCGACTGCTGCCATCTTTTAAGAACCGACCCGACGCCTGCCGGGGTTTGTTATAGCGACAAGATCATGTCGTACTCGTCAACAACTATTGGGCGCCAATATGCTATTCTTCGAGACACTTTCCGACCTCGTCCACTCTGACAGAGAACAACTGCATATGTGCGGTACTCTGGCTTCACCAACCATAAGTTGGGACAGCGAGTATGGGTCTTGTATTCGCAATAGAATGTATGTTCGGGGCGTGGTATAATTGAACCGTCATCCGCCGAGAGGAGTGGTGCGTGGTGCCCCAATTCCAGTTGAAATCCGGCTTCTCCCCTGCTGGTGATCAGCCTAATGCCATTGAGAGGCTGGTTGCGGGCGTGGAGTCGGGCATGCGCGGGCAAGTCCTGCTGGGTGTAACCGGTAGCGGCAAAACGTTCACAATGGCCAACGTAATTCAGCAGTTGGCCCGTCCTACGCTCGTTATCGCACATAATAAGACTCTTGCTGCACAACTAGCCTCGGAGTTCAGGGAGTTTTTCCCCAAGAACGCGGTGCATTACTTTGTGAGCTACTACGACTACTACCAGCCTGAGGCCTACATACCTCAGTCTGACACATATATCGAAAAGGATGCTCAGATCAATGAAGAGATCGATCGCATGCGCCATGCGGCTACGGCTGCCCTTGTTGAGAGGCGCGATGTGATAATCGTGGCCAGTGTCTCCTGCATTTATGGCCTCGGCATGCCGGAGGAGTATTTGAATCAGGCAATTGTGATAACGAGGGGTGAGCGCCTGGATCGTGACCGCATGCTTCGCAAGCTAGTGGGCATTCAGTACAACCGGAATGACATAGGGATCACCCGAGGCACTTTCCGTGTCAGGGGAGATGTTGTGGAGGTCGTACCTGCAAGCGGCGAAGAGGCGATACGGATAGAGTTTTTCGGTGACGAGGTGGACCGCATTTCCGACATCGACCTCATTACCGGCGAGCTTCTGGGGCTCAGGGATTCAGCCTTCATCTACCCAGCGACTCACTACATCACCAGCCGGGAAAGGCTTGATGCCGCGATTGAGGCGATCGAGGTTGAGCTTGCGGCGAGGCTGGCAGAGCTGAACCGTGACGGCAAGCTCCTTGAGGCGCAGCGACTGAAGCAGCGGACCATGTTTGATCTGGAGATGCTTCAGGAAGTCGGGTACTGCAGTGGGATTGAGAACTACTCGCGCCATCTGGCCGGAAGGGAAGCGGGTAGTACCCCGGCGACGCTGCTCGACTACTTCCCCGATGACTACCTCGTGTTCATTGACGAATCTCACGTCACTGTGCCCCAGATACGGGCGATGTACAAAGGCGATCGATCGCGCAAAGAAAGCCTGGTTAGCTATGGATTTCGGTTGCCGTCTGCCTTCGACAACAGGCCTCTCATGTTCAATGAGTTCGAAGAGAGGATAAATCAAGTAGTATTCGTGTCGGCCACGCCTGCTGAGTATGAGAGATCTGTCAGCAGCCAGGTGGTGGAGCAGATCATTCGTCCTACCGGGCTTGTGGATCCTGCAGTTACAGTGAAGCCTGTCCGCGGCCAGGTTGACGACTTGATCGGCGAGATCAGGCGCACTGTTGATGACGGCTACAGAGTGCTTGTTACTACCCTCACCAAGCGGATGGCTGAGGACCTTACGGACTATCTCAGGGAGATAGGCATCAGGGTTAGGTATCTGCATTCGGAGATAGTCACTTTAGAGCGAGTGGAGATCCTGCGCGGGCTGAGGCTGGGCGATTTCGATGTGCTTGTTGGAATCAACTTGCTCAGAGAAGGGTTGGACCTTCCTGAGGTGGGGCTTGTGGCCATTCTCGACGCTGACAAGGAAGGGTTTCTCAGGTCCAGCACATCGCTGATACAGACTATTGGGCGTGCTGCTCGCAATGTGGATGGACGTGTGGTAATGTATGCTGACGAGATAACCGGTTCTATGCGTGAAGCCCTAGACGAAACTGAGAGGCGCCGGGAGGCCCAGATCAGGTTCAATATAGATCATGGCATAACTCCGGAGTCTATCAGGAAAGAAGTGCGAGATCTGTCAGAGATCCAGCGTGTTGCAGACAGATCTGCCGGGGGTCGAGCAGTTGGAAAGGAGCCCGGGGAAGTGCAGGGCGCCGATATCGAGTCTATGGACGAGCGCGAGCTGGCTCGATACATCAAGGTGCTTGAAGAAGAGATGAAGAAGGCAGCAAGTCTACTGGAATTCGAGCATGCTGCTGAGATAAGGGACAACATAAGGGATCTCAGACGGAGGTTCATCGAGCTGTGAGTGTAGAGAAGATCATCATCAAGGGTGCCAGGGAGCACAATCTGAAGAACATCGATCTGGAGGTGCCACGTGACCGCCTCGTTGTAGTAACGGGGCTGTCAGGTTCGGGCAAATCATCCGTAGCTTTTGACACCATATACGCAGAGGGGCAGAGGCGTTATGTGGAGTCTTTGTCCGCTTATGCCAGGCAGTTTCTTGGCCAGATGAACAAGCCGGACCTCGACTACATCGAGGGGCTGTCGCCTGCGATTTCCATTGACCAGAAAGCGGCGGGCCGAAATCCCCGCTCAACTGTGGCTACTGTCACGGAGATCTATGACTACATGAGGCTGCTTTATGCGAGAATTGGAATTCCCCATTGCCCCAAATGCGGCAGGGAGATAGCGCAACAGACAGTCCAGCAGATCGTCGATAGGATTATGGCCATGCCGGAAGGTCTGCGCATTCAGGTGCTTGGCCCGGTCGTAAGGGGAAAAAAGGGCGAGCACCGAAAGGTCCTTGATGACTTGAAGCGTGACGGATACGTTCGGGTGCGTGTGGATGGCGAGGTCAGGGACCTTGCAGAGGAGATCTCGCTTGAACGTTACAAGATACACAGAATGGAGGCTGTTGTCGACAGACTCGTGGTCAGGCCGGGTATCGAGACAAGGCTGGCAGACTCCCTGGAGACCGCGCTTGGGCTCGGGGAGGGAGTAGTGATCATCGATGTTCTAGACGGGGAAGAACTGGTCCTCTCCGAGAAACTGGCATGTCCTGATTGCGGAATAAGCTTTGGCGAGCTGGAACCGAGGCTTTTCTCGTTCAACAGCCCGTATGGAGCGTGCCCAGTCTGTTCCGGGCTTGGGGTGAAGATCGATTTTGACCCAGATCTAATCTTCGATATGGATCGTCCGATCCAGGACGGCGCCATTCTCCCATACAACAGGAATGGCGTGATAGCCGATTTTTACATGGGCAGGGTCAACCAGGTGGCCAGTGAAAAGGGAATCGACGTTTCTGTTCCCATGTCTGAGCTTCCCGAGTGGGCGATGGAGATGATCATGTACGGGTGCGGCAAGGAGAAGTTCAGGTTCCGGTACGTCAATTCGCGCGGGCGCACCAAGCATTGGGAATCAAAGTTTGAGGGAGTCATCCCCAATCTTCAGAGGCGCTACCGGGAGACGACCTCCAATTACATCAGGGAAGACCTTGAGCGGTTCATGAGCTCCAACCCGTGTGTGGAGTGCGGCGGCACGAGGCTCAAGCCTGAAGCGCTCGCAGTGACGGTGGGTGGCGAGTCCATCGCTGAAGTTGCGTCGATGTCAACGACACAGGCACTTCAGTTCTTCGATGGAATGGGGTCGCAGCTGACTGAAAAGGAGAGCATAATAGCCAGGCAGATCCTCAAGGAAATCAGAGGCAGATTAGGATTTCTCGCCAATGTGGGCCTCGACTATCTTACTCTCGACCGTGAAGCGGGAACGCTTTCGGGCGGCGAGTCTCAAAGGATCAGGCTGGCCACTCAGATCGGCTCGAGCCTCGTTGGGGTTCTCTACATTCTGGACGAGCCGTCGATCGGGCTTCACCAGCGCGACAATGCCCGTCTCATCGAAACCCTCAAGGATTTGCGCGATCTTGGCAACACAGTCATAGTGGTGGAGCATGACGAGGAGATGATGCGGTCTGCCGACTACATCATCGACATGGGGCCTGGGGCGGGTGTGCACGGCGGTGAAGTAGTGGCCTCAGGCACGGTCGAAGAGATAGAGGCCAACCCTGCGTCGGTGACCGGCCAGTATCTGTCTGGGGCACGGCGCATCGAAATCCCGGCAGTCAGACGCGAACCCAATGGAAATGCGCTCGTCGTGAAGGGAGCAAGGGAACACAATCTCAAGAACATCGACGTTACCATCCCCATGGGAGTCTTCGTATGCGTGACCGGGGTTTCCGGCTCCGGTAAGAGCACCCTGGTAAACGAGATACTCTATGCTCGTCTCGCACATGATTTGCACAGGGCCATGACCAGGCCGGGGGCGCACGATGACATTCTGGGCATAGAGCATCTTGACAAGGTCATAGGAATTGATCAGTCCCCCATAGGCCGCACGCCGCGATCGAACCCCGCCACCTACACCGGTGTTTTCACGCACATCAGGGAGGTCTTCTCGAAGACGCCTGAGGCAAGGGCAAGGGGCTACAAGCCGGGCCGGTTCAGCTTCAATGTCAAAGGCGGCAGATGTGAGGCCTGTCGCGGAGACGGGATCATAAAGATAGAGATGCATTTCTTGCCCGATGTCTACGTTCCATGCGAGGTTTGCCACGGAGCCAGATACAACCGAGAGACTCTGGAAGTCAAATACAAGTCCAGGAGCATATCTGACGTGCTCAACATGACGGTTGAAGAGGCGCTGGAGTTCTTTACGAACATTCCGGCCATAAAGAGAAGGCTTCAGACCCTGTACGACGTGGGACTGGGCTACATCAGGCTCGGCCAGCCTGCCACTACTCTTTCCGGCGGCGAGGCCCAGAGGGTGAAACTCGCTACCGAGCTGTCGAGGCGGACCAATGGACGGACTCTCTACGTGCTCGACGAGCCCACGACGGGCCTGCACTTCGCCGATGTGCAGAAACTCCTGGATGTGCTGCAACGTCTTGTGGATGGCGGAGATACTGTTGTAGTTATCGAGCACAATATCGATGTCATGAAAACTGCAGACTACATCATCGACCTGGGACCCGAAGGTGGCGAGAATGGCGGATGGGTTATTGCCACGGGCACGCCTGAGGAGGTCGCGGCGACCGCCGGGTCATACACGGGAGAGTATCTCGTGAAAATAGCGGGAATAGTCCCTGCCCAACTCGAGTTGGAGGCGATGACAGGTGGCCCTCGATAGCACCCTGGCTGCTCTTCCCACAAGCCCGGGCGTGTATCTGATGAAAGATGCCAGCGGCGAAGTGATATATGTTGGCAAGGCCGTCAACCTCAGAAACAGGGTGAGGTCATATTTTCAGCCTTCTTCCGACCATTCGCCGAAGGTTGCTGTGATGGTCGAACACATAGCAGATATTGACTATATAGTCACAGGTTCTGAGCTGGAAGCCTTGATACTCGAGTGCAACCTCATCAAGAAGCACCGGCCGAAATACAACGTGAGGCTTCGTGACGACAAGACGTATCCTTTCATCAAGGTTACTACGGGAGAGGCATATCCAGGTGTATACCTGACTCGAAGGGTCCTGCGTGACAGGTCTCGCTATTTCGGTCCGTATACCGATGTTTCTGCGGCGCGGGAAACCCTTCGTCTTCTCAAAAGGGTTTTCCCGCTGCGGCAGTGTTCCAAGAAGATAGACCCGGATTCGCCTGCTCCGCGGCCTTGCCTCAATTACCAGATCAAGCGGTGCCTTGGCCCGTGTGCGAATCTAGTGGGTGTGGATGAATACGGCGAAGTCGTGGGAGAGGTATTGATGTTCCTCGAGGGGCGGCAGGACGACCTTGCCCGCAGTCTCAGAAGGCGCATGGATGTGGCGGCCGATGCCCTCGACTATGAGCGGGCGGCGGTCCTCCGCGATCAGCTTCACGCCGTGGAAACAGTCGTCCAGCGGCAGCGGATAGTCTCTGAGGATAGAACTGACCGGGATGTGATAGCGATCGCCCGGGATCAGCTGGGGGCCTGCGTCCAGATAATGTTCGTCCGCGGAGGCAAACTTGTAGGCAACGACCACTTCATGCTGGGAGGGGCGTACGGAGCAGGTGACGCTGAAACCTTGTCATCCTTCATTAGAGAGTACTACTCCCAAACCGGCTCCGTTCCCCGGGAAGTGCTTTTGGAATCTGAGATAGAGGATGCGAAGACAGTGGACCAGTGGCTGTCGCGCCTTCGGGGAAGGGCAGTGTCGGTCAGAACGCCCAGGCGAGGCGACAAGCGGAGACTTGTTGAGCTTGCTTCTGCAAATGCCGCGGAGTTTCTTGAAAGGACGCGCGCTGCTGAGCAGCGAGAGGTCAGTGCGCGCATTAATGCCCTTGCCGAACTCTCAACCCACCTCGGACTTGCTGCACCACCGGATCGGATCGAGTGCTACGACATATCAACTCTCCAGGGGACTGAAGCGGTAGGCTCAATGGCCGTCTTCGAGGCGGGAGCGCCTGCTAAGTCCCAATATAGGCGTTTCAGAATCCGCCATGTTGAGGGGCAGGATGACTATGCCATGATAGCTGAAGTAATTCGGAGAAGGCTTGCGCGGGCCCTCAGGGATGATCCGGATCCCAGGTTCGGACGCCTTCCGGACTTGATAGTTGTAGATGGTGGGCGGGGCCAGCTCAATGCGGCTGCCGAGGTCATTGACAGCATGGGGAAAGGGGATATTCCCCTGGTGAGCCTTGCCGAGCGCGAGGAGGAAATCTACCTCAGGGATCAGGCTTCTCCCCTCACTTTGCCCTGGGATTCCGCTGCGCTCCATCTAGTGCAGCACCTCCGCGATGAGGCCCATAGATACGCTCTCGCTTACCATCGGAACCTGAGGGGGAAACGAAGCATCAGCTCGGAACTGACTGATCTCCCGGGGATAGGGAAGAAGCGGACAATTGCCTTGATGAGGAGGTTCGGTTCGCTTGATGCGCTTTACAACGCAACGGTGGACGAAATCGCCGCAACGCCCGGGATGAATATGCCAGTGGCCAGGACTGTGTTTGAGCACTTGCATCCCGAAGGCGGCGTCCACGAGGGGCCTGGCTGCAAAGGAGATCGATGACCAAATGGAGATTTTGCCGTCTGTATCACCGGATCATTCTGCTATCGCGATGTCGGCCCGGGTTGGCACGAGGATTGGTCCGGTCCTTATCGAAGCCGGGCCACGCGGGTTGCGCAAGGTCGTCTTTCCCGATGTAGGCGTCGACATCCTCAGAAACCTTCCCATTGGCGAACAGGCTTTCCTTGCCCCGATTTGCGCCACGACCACTCTTGGCCGCCTGGGCATCGATGCTCCGGCAGTAGACGCAGCATCAATCCGCCTGGCTGACCAATCCAATATCTGGCCTGACAAGGCTCGTCAAGAAGAGGACGCACCCCGCAGGATCGCATCGCCCGACGAGATTGTGTCGGCGGTATCCCGCGATATCAAGCTCTTCTTCGAAGGCGAGCTGGAGCCGGAG
>DMOT01000240.1 GCA_003456765.1 Bacillota bacterium | reverse complement strand
TGCAGCTTTCGTTATGGAGAATGCAGATACTTCAATGGCGTCGGTGGAAGACGTGGAGAAGGCTACTGGCTTACCTACGTTGGGTACGATACCGGTTCATATTGGAGCACTGGCTGAGGGTGTCGCACCATATTCAGGAGGCCAGCATCGCTCCTTGAGCTGAGGCTGTAGCGGGACAGCAAGTTTGTGTCATGGGAGGCATGAGAAGGCGCGCTCCCGATTTGACACTAAAACAAGGGAGATCGCAGGCATCCCTACGCTGGTGAAGCAGGGTCTTGCCAGCGGAAAGGACGTGTCATGATGAGGAACGGACAACAGAGGCTGGCCAGGGCTTTATATGTTCTTCTCGATGGGGCGTTCATGGTCGGAGCTGACTTGCTTGGGCTTGCTGTAAGGTTTGAGTTGTCGGTGCCCCCTGAGTGCCTGGCGGCGTGCGTGAGGAGCTGGATGGTTACTGTTCCCTTGAGGCTGCTTATTTTGGGGCTCTTTGGGATGTATCAGAGGCTGTGGAGGTACGCGAGCGTGCGGGATCTTGGGGCGGTGGCATCTGGCGTGAGCCTGGGGTACCTGGGAGCTCTGACCCTCGTAAGCTATGTTCCCGGGATGGCATGGTCGCGAGGGGCGATGCTTGTATCTTACTTGCTTGCCATGTGCTTTGTGGGGTTGAGCAGGTTTTACCTCAGGATCAAGGCTGAGCTTGCCAGGATGCGCAGGCAGGCGAATTCAAGTGAGCTAAATGGCGTGGTTAATGGCAACTCTACTCGGGTACTCATTGTTGGCGCGGGGTCGGCAGGGGTCATGGTGGCCAAGGAGATTGCGGCACATCCTGAGATGGGCAAGGTTGCTGTAGGTTACGTGGATGACGATCCGTCAAAGACAGGCGGGATAATGATGGGCCTGCCGGTGCTGGGTTCTGCGAGGGATATCCCGGGAATAGTGGAGGCCAGGCGGGTTGATGAAGTTATCATAGCTATGCCTTCTGCTGGTGGACAAGCTATCCGGGAAGTCGTCGACATATGCAGGCATCTTAAAGTGAATATTCAGACCCTCCCGGGGATGTATGAGATTGTAGATGGCAAGGTCAGCCTGAAGCAGCTCAGGGATATTCAGATAGAAGACCTTTTGGGGCGGGAGCCTGTGCGTATGGACATGAGGGAGATCGGGGCGTACCTGGCCGGCCGCAAGGTGCTGATTACCGGCGCGGGGGGCTCTATCGGGTCGGAGATATGCAGGCAGGTGGCGCTCTTCAAGCCCAAGTGCATAGTTCTACTGGGGCACGGGGAGAACAGCATCTTTGAGATACAGAATGACCTTGCTAGGCGGTTTCCGACCGTTAAGACTTACGCTGTGATTGCAGATGTGCGGGACGCCGAGAGGATAGAGAAGGTATTCCAAAAGTACAGGCCTGATGTGGTGTTCCACGCGGCGGCGCACAAGCATGTTCCGCTCATGGAGTCGAACCCCGAAGAGGCCTTAACGAACAATGTGTTCGGCACTCGCAATGTGGCGCAGGCGGCTGACAAGTACGAGGTCAAGCGGTTTGTGATGATTTCCACTGATAAGGCAGTAAACCCTGTGAGCATCATGGGGATGAGCAAGCGCATAGCTGAGATGGTAGTACAGGCTGTAGGGTCGGAAAGCGACACGAAGTTCATGGCCGTGAGGTTCGGGAATGTACTCGGGAGCCGGGGCAGTGTGGTTCCTCTCTTCCGGAAGCAGATAGCCGAGGGCGGGCCTGTTACTGTGACTCACCCCGACATGACGAGGTATTTCATGACTATACCCGAGGCCGTGCAGCTTGTGATACAGGCAGGGGCCATGGGCGAGGGCGGAGAGGTATTCGTGCTCGACATGGGGGAGCCGGTGAAGATTGTGGACCTGGCGGAGGAGATCATCAAGCTCTCAGGATACGTGCCAGGGAAGGATATTGAGATTGTTTACACGGGGATAAGGCCTGGGGAGAAGCTATTTGAGGAGATCTTGACTTCGGATGAGGCTGCAATAGCTACAAGGCATAAAAAGATATTCGTATCCCAAGAGGATCAGCCTGATGCGGAGATGTTTCTCGGGGCGATTTGTGATGTAGAGGATGCCTACAGGAGCATGGGGCAGCGAGAGATAGCCAGGAAGCTGGAAGATCTGGTCCATACCGAGTGGCAGGATGACGCCATGACGGCAGCCGCAGCGGGCCGGGAGGAGATGCTCAGGGCGAGAGCGGAGGCTGCGGTGGGAGTGGTGGGGCAGTGAGAGGGGAACAAGATTTGCGGGATTTCGGGGGTAGGGTACAAGTGAAGCCTGTGAGGTTCGGATTGATAGGGTGCGGCCGGGTTGCGCGATATCATGCGCAGGCGTTGATGGAGATAGAGGGCTCAGAACTTGTTGCAGTCTGTGACATAGTGCCGGAGCGCGCGGATGATTTCTCGAAGAGATATGGTGGGGATTCCTACTACGACCACAGAGCGCTGCTGGAACGTGAGGATGTGGATGTTGTCTGTATTGCAACTCCAAGCGGGGATCATCCGGCGATCGGCATTGATGCAGCAAGAGCGGGAAAGCATGTTGTTGTGGAAAAGCCCATCGGCTTGACGCTGAAAGAGATCGATGACCTCATTGATGCCTGCAAATCCAAGAACGTGAAACTCTGCACTGTGCACCAGAACAGGTTCAACCCGGCTATCGTGAAGCTGAGAGAGGCTGTGGACCAAGGCAGGTTCGGGAAGTTTTCCCATGGTTCTATTGCAGTGAGATGGAACAGGGGGCAACACTATTACGATCAGGCCAAGTGGCGGGGCACGTGGAAAGAGGATGGCGGGGTTCTGATGAACCAATGTATCCACGGCATCGATCTACTCAGATGGATGATGGGGGAGCCGGAGAGCCTGGCTGCATTCACTGCAAACCATTTCCACGATATTGAGGCTGAAGATGTGGGTGTGGCGGCTATCAAGTTTGGATCAGGTGCCTTGGGCACGATTGAAGGCACGAGCAATGTTTACCCTCTTAACTGGGAAGAGACATTGACGATCTTCGGCGAACGGGGGTCGGCCTCAGTAGGAGGGGTGGCTGTTAACCGTATTGAGCGGTGGGAGTTTGACGATCCGGATTATTCTCACTCTCTGGGGGATATGCCTGATCCGGAGAGTGTTTATGGCAGTGGGCATTCGCTTCTTCTTGCCCGCATGGCGGAGGCCATAAGGAACGATGGGGAGCCTCCTGTGACCGGGGAAGATGGCCGGGCTGCGGTGGAGATGGTTCTGGCTGTATACAGATCGCAGGAGACAGGGAGCATCGTGAGGTTTCCGCTTGTCCAGGAGTCTGAGAGGATTGCAGAGGCTCGCGGTTTGGGAGGCAAGCGCTGATGAGCACTGAGGGCTGCATTCACGATACAGCAATCATAGCGCCCTCTGCGACTTTAGGTGCAGGGGTTACCATCGGCGCCCATACTGTCATCGGCGAAGGTGTTCATATAGACGATGGAGCCTCTATCGGCTGCAATGCGATGATTGAGTCTGAGGCTAGAGTAGGCAGGAGCGCTAGGATAGAAAGCAACGTTATAGTGCGAGAGGAAACTCTGATCGCGGATCATGTTGTTGTTGGAGCAAACTCAGTTCTGGGCCAGAGGCCAACGAAGGCGAAATCCAGCACTCTGGCGCCCTCGGGAGTCCTTCCTCCGCTTACGATAGGGGAAGGATGCCAGATAGGTGTCGGAGCTGTGATATATGCCGGGAGCGAGATAGGTTCCGGTTCATTCGTGGCAGATGGGGCTCAGGTTCGAGAGGGCTGCCTTGTAGGCAGGAATGTAATAATTGGACATGCCGCGACTGTTGAGAATGATTGCGAGATAGGTGATGGCACCAGGATACAGACCGCTGCTTATATTACGGCTCTGTCTAGGCTCGGGAAGAACGTGTTCATTGCGCCCATGGTATGCACTACGAATGACAACTATATGGGGCGAACTGAAGAACGATTCAAGTACCGCAAAGGTATTATTGTAGAAGATGGCGGGCGTATCGGCGGAAACGCAGTGGTTCTGCCCGGCGTAACCATGGGCAAAGAGGCGGTTGTGGGGGCAGGAAGCGTTGTGACGCGTGATGTTGCCCCGTGCAAGATTGTGCTGGGCACTCCGGCCAGGGTTGTGAAGGATGTTCCGCCAGAGCAGTTGATCTATTCTGTGGAGAGTGAATGCCAGCATAGAGAGGAGCCATCGGCAATGCAGGTTCCATCGTTCGGTCTTACAAGGCAGAACAGTAAGCTCCGGGATGAGCTGATGGCAGCGATCGGCGAGGTTGTGGATTCTGGCCAGTTCATACTGGGCGACAGTGTTGAAAGGCTTGAGGAGGCTATCACTGAGATTTGCGGGGTGAAGCATGCAATTGCAGTTGCCAATGGCAGCGATGCCCTTTACCTTGCCCTTATGGCCGCAGATGTGGGCCCTGGGGATGAGGTCATCACTACGCCGTTCACGTTCTTTGCAACTGCGGGGGCGATTGTGAGAGTCGGGGCGAAACCGGTTTTCTGCGACATTGACCCTAAGACCTACAACATAGATCCGACGCGGATCGAGGGTATGGTAACGGCCCGCACGAAGGCGATACTCCCTGTGCACTTATATGGCCAGTCGGCGGATATGGATCCGATTAACGAGATTGCAGGTAGGCATCGGCTTACTGTGATAGAGGATGCTGCACAGGCTATAGGGGCCAAGTACAAGGGCAGGCCCGTGGGCTCTTTGGGAGACATGGCATGCATCAGTTTCTTCCCCACGAAGAATCTGGGGGCTTTCGGAGATGCTGGAATGGTTGTTACGAAGAATGATGCCTTGGCTGAGCGGCTCAGAAAGCTCCGGGTCCATGGCAGCAAGAAAAAATACTATCATGAGCTGCTGGGCATAAACAGCCGGCTTGATGCATTGCAGGCTGCTATTCTTAATGTCAAGGTCAAGTATCTCAGGGGTTGGATTGAGGCCAGGAGAACACTGGCTGAAGTATACGACCGAGGCTTTGCTCTGGTAAAGGATGTTGCAACGTATCCTGAGGTGGCTCAGGGAATGTATCACGTGTACCATCAGTACACCATACGACTTCCTAATCGTGATGCTGTTCAGGAAGAGCTAAGATCGAGGGGCGTGGGTTCTACGGTATATTATCCGTTGCCCTTGCACCTGCAGCCGGTGTTTCAAAACCTCGGTTACAAGCTTGGTGATTTCCCAGAGAGTGAAAGAGCTGCAGAGGAAGTATTGTCGCTTCCGATGTTTCCCGAACTAGAGACCTGTGAGCAGGAATACGTAGTGGAACAGCTTTGCGATATACTGCGGAGCTGTGCTGGCCGGTAAGGCAGGCGGGAGGAAAAGGTCATGGCGCTTGAAGTTGAGACTGAGGTAAGGCGTAATTATGCGGAAGAACTTAAGGCGAAATTTAGGAACCACACCGCGGTAGTTGCGGTCGTTGGGATTGGTTATGTGGGGCTCCCGCTGGCAGTGGAGAAGGCTAAGGTAGGCTTTCCCGTCATAGGTGTAGACCGCAGCGAAGAGCGGGTTGGCATGGTGAACCGTGGCGAAAACTACATCCGCGATGTGAAGGGTGAAGAGCTCAAGAAGGTTGTTCTGGACGGAAAACTGCGTACCTCGACTGACTTTTCCGAGCTGACCAAGGTGGATGTGATCATTATATGTGTTCCAACTCCGCTTACTATACATAGAGAGCCTGACCTTCAGTATATAGAGAATGTGACTGGGGAGATAGCGGAGCATTTGCGCCCTGGCCAGCTCATATCTCTCGAGAGCACTACGTACCCTGGTACTACTGAGGAGGTAATACTCCCTAAGCT
>DMOT01000026.1 GCA_003456765.1 Bacillota bacterium | reverse complement strand
TCTGATAAGCTGGTACTGATCCACTTTGATCATCTCCTTAACCTCCTGTTACTTGAAGTTCTTGCCAACTCCAATATAACAGGAGTCATTGGTCAAAGTGGATCAATTTTATGTTAGCGTTTCGCCTCGATCTGGATCACTTTTATGTTAGCGAATCCACGTACCGTATGTGTAACTCTAGGATAACGTGCCGTGCGTATGTCAATGGCCATTTGAGAATCCTCATTTTTGGCCACGAAAACTCCCCATGTGAGCTGAAATAAAAGAAGAGCTGAGTTACTTCAGTCTCCGTATCTATGAAGTCTCGATTCCTCTCACCTCCCTCGCCGGCTGAGCCGCCGGGTTATGGATCAGGTTTCGCAGGTGGCGTGAGCCGATGGCGTATCCTGTAGCTGTCGCCTCTCAGGGTGATGACGTGGGCGTGATGAAGCAGTCTGTCTAGAAACGCAGCCGCGGTCGCCGGTTGGTTGAACAGCCGTCCCCAGTCTTGGAAGTCCAGGTTGCTCGTCACGATCAGTGATCTGTGTTCATAAGCCTTCGCAATCAGCTGAAACAGGTGATCGGATCCGGCAGCATCAAACTGCACATAACCTAGTTCGTCAAGAACGACAAGGTCGTTGCGGAGCAGCTTGTTCATTGCCTGGGCTACTGTTCCGTCTGCCAGCGCACCATAGAGCTGATCGGCAAGGTCTTGAGCCGTAACGAACTGGACCCGGTATCCCTGATTGACCGCCTCGATGCCAAGTGCAACCGCGAGATGAGTCTTTCCTACTCCCGGAGGGCCAAGCAGAACGATGTTCTCTCTGGCTCGCAAGAAGTCCAGCTCTGCAAGGTCTCGCAGAGTCTGTTGGCTAACGGAGTTCTGAAACGAGAAGTCGAAATCATCTAAGGTTCGGTAAAACGGGAATCTAGCCGCCTTGAGGTGAAGCTCCTTCTGCGTATTCTCTCGCCCTTCCACCTCCCGGGCAACAAGGTAGCCCAAGAAATCCATGTACGATGGCTCTTCTTGCAGGGCCAGCTCATTAATGTCATCAAGATGCTGGCGCATGTGCCTGAGCTTCAGCCGCCTGAGTCCCTGTTCCAGCGTTGTGCGGTCGACCGGAGGGATAGTTCGGATCATAAGCCGCACCCCCCGTAGTAACCCAGGTCACGCTGCTCGACTCCGGCGTTTTGTATGCTTGTGTAGTGAGCAAGCGTGGTCGATGCATCCTTGGGCTGAACAGGCAGGCACAGAGGATTCCTGCGCTGCTTCTCCACAGTCCTCTTCAGTTGAGAATAACCAAAGGCCTTGAAGGCAATCCCGCGCTTCATGGCAGCCTCAAGTTCATCGCCGGAGTAAGTGTCAGCCAGGCTGATGATCTTCTCCATCTGGTCTCTTAGATGTCCGCTGCGGCTCCGGCTAAGCCCCTGAAGATATGCTCGGGCCGACGGCGCCAGCTCTTCGAACTTCACCTGCAGCGGATGCGACACCCTTTTCGCTCGGCTGTGAGCCGGGTAGTGGCGGTCCTGTATAATGTTCTTTCCCTTGCCTGCCGCCAGTTGAACTGTGTCCACCAACTTATCATCCTCCAGAAGCTCGATCCTGTCCTCATACCGACGGTATTTCACTCGCTTACGTGCAAACTGCACCGGCACAGAGTACTTGTTGCCGTCAATAGAGATGAGCTGCGTTTTTGTCGCCTTTCGGGTTTCAACGATGAAAAGAGGCTGTTTAACACGCACCGGCTGCAGGTACTGCCTCTCCTGGCTTAGGCGCTCAAAGGGAACCTCTCCCGTAGTCCCGTGGACCTTGCAGTTGGCCACCTTGTCACACCACTGCCTTGCCTGGACGTTCAAGTCCTGAAGATCCGAGTAGGAGCAGGCATAGTGGAAATCCCGCTTGACATACTTGACGCTGGATTCCACCTTGCCCTTCGACTCAGGATCATTAGCCCAGCAGGCTTTCGGCCTAAATCCATAGCTGGCAGCCAGCCGGAGAAGGTTTTCGTTGTAGCGGACAACCCCACCGACGCGTTCAGTAACCACCGTCTTGGCGTTGTCGAAAAGGATCTCCCGAGGAACACCGCCGACGTATTCAAAAGCCCGATGCATGCACCCGTAGAACGTCGCCATGCTCTGTGATGTGACGAACTCCACATACCTTGCCCTGGACCAAGACAAGCTGAATACAAAGACATAGAGGGGGATTCTCCGGCCGTCCACACTGATCGTGCCGCAGTGTCCCCAGTCGACTTGCGCCTGCTCGCCAGGCAATGTCTCGATGGGTTTGTATTCACGGTAGGTCTTTTCACGCAACTTGGCCACACAACGCCTGACGGTCCTTCTTGAGCCGGTGTAGCCCCGATTTTCTATCTCGCGATAGATGCGTTCTGCGGTTAACTCCGGGTACTTCCTCAGGCGTTCTGTGATATACTCTAAATAGGGATCGGCCAGCTTTGAACGCTGCCGGTATCTTGGTTTATCCGGATCATCAACCGGACCGTCCCAGTATTTTGCGACAGTCTTCCGGTCGGATCCTACGCGTAAGGCCGTAGCTGTCTTTGTCAACCCCTGTTCGCGATAATGCCGTATTTCCACAACTGTCCCCACTTTCGTCAAGCTTGCTCACCCCTCGAACTGGTGACTTGGTTTGTTCTACCAATCCAATTCGAGAGGGTGGGCATTTTTCTTCTTTCAACCGTCTGATTGTGGGGAATTTCCGTGGCCATTTATGTCCATT
>DMOT01000328.1 GCA_003456765.1 Bacillota bacterium | reverse complement strand
TCTTCATTACCGCTGACGAACTCATTCCCGACGCTCAGGAGTTCGCCGAGGGGCACTCGGGAACCTTCGGAATCGTCATGGGGATTCTCATGGGAATGCTGCTCATTTACGTTGCCTGAAGGGAAGGAGGAGTTTTGCCTATGTCAACTAGGCCAGTCAATTGGATAACTCGCACTGCCATATTGATGGCTATGACCCTCGCATTCCAAGTCGTCTTCAAGTTGCCTCAGCCGCTTACAGGGCCTGTGGTCAACATGTTTCTGTATCTCTCAGTGATACTCGTCGGCATGTGGAGCGGAGCCGTAATCGGTCTGGCAACTCCAGTGATTGCGTGGATGGCAGGGATAATGGCGGTGGGCCCGCTGGTTCCCGTAATCCAGCTGGGAAACGCATCCCTCTGCATCGTGTTCGGACTCATTGATGAGATCGGAAAAGGAAAGAACATATGGATCCGCATCCTGGGCATAGCCGCTGCCTCTGTAACCAAGTTCCTTTTCATCTCCACTAGCGCCAGGTACCTTCTAACGCTGCCACCGCCTGCGGCAAAAGCAATGGGTTCTCCACAGCTTTTCACCGCACTGGCCGGAGGCGCTCTTGCCCTGTTGGTCTCCGAGGCTCTTCTCAGAACAGGGGCTATTACGGATAGATATGGAACGGCCAAGAGAGTGGAGTAGCGAGGATAAATACTGAACTTGTTTATCATGTGCCGTCTCAACAAGCGGGGACTTTTCTGCAGCTTCTTGCATAGCCTGTAGTGTTAAGGTCATTACCGCTCGTAGGAGGCGGCATTCATGCATTACACAGTCCAAAGCGGTGATACTCTCTGGCTCATAGCTCAAAGATTCCGATCTGACTTCAGAGCAATAGCCCAGGCGAATTCCATAGAGGAGCCCTACCATGTCCATCCCGGGCAGGTGCTGCATATCCCGCGCAGGCACAGGCTGATAGGGTTCATCCCTGACTATGCCGCTGCCGAGGGGATAGCGGACGCTCTGGCATCGCCAGAGTCCTTCAACGAGGTCATATACACCTTCCTCAGGGTGCAATCCGATGGAACAGTTCTGGCAGGGGCCGTAGACCGAGCTTTGCAGGTTCTTCGCGCAAGGCGCACGCGTGTGCTGGCCGGAGTTACAAACCTGACGGAAGCGGAGTATTCCTCAGAGGCAGCTTCTGCCGCCTTGATGGCAGATGATAGCCGTTCCCACCTTGCGGCATGCATCGTAGATGCAGTAACCACCTGTTGCCTTGACGGGGTATGCCTGGACTTCCAGGGAATCGATCCTGATCATTGGGATGCTCTACGCGACCTCGTATGCGAAGTCCGTTCCAGGTTTTCGAGGCTCAGCCCCCACTACACTACTGCTCTGGTATTCCCATACGATTGGCTCGAGACAGGACTGGACCTGGCCCGAATGTCTGAATGGGTTGATCTGATGATCATGGAGGGCTACGAAAAAGGGGCCGGGGCAGTTGAAGGCCCCCCGACTACAATGTCATGGCTGGAAGAGAACGTCAGAGCCGCAATTGACAAGATGGGAACGAGCAAGCTCACTGTTGCGCTCGGCATATATGGTCTTGACTGGACTGAAGGTGAAGATCCAGCATATCTCACGGCAGAAGCAGCCGAAAGGATATCAAGGGAGACCAGCGCCTCGATTGAGCGCAGCCAGGATGATGGAACTCCAGGATTCTCTTACTATGATGCTTCGGGCAAAATGCATCGTGTTTGGTATGAAGACGTCATGTCGGTGGCAATGAAGGTAGATCTTCTTGATAGACTCGGAATTCGCAAGATCGCTCTGTGGCGTTTGGGAACGAATCCATGCAATCTGCTCAGTTCGGCGCTGAATATCGGAGTGTAAGATCAGCGAACCCAAGGCAAGGCTGATCTCCGGCTTCGCCCTGGTGAAGCCCTGCATTGCTATTCCCCCCGTGGCAGTGGAAGAATATTAACGCTATAATCAAGATGTGGAAACAGAAACTGAAGCCATGATCGGGAGGGAAGCAAATGCGCATTACTATCTTAGATATTTTTTGGCTTCTCATCATAGTTTGGAGCTTCGTGCCACTGCTTTCGCGGCAGACTCGCGATTCGCACAGATACCGTGTCATACGAAACTTCGAACGCAAGAGGAAATCACGAGTTATCACCCTCATCCACAGGCAGGAATCCACCAGCTTGTTCGGGATGACGTTCGCAAGGCACATCAACATCGAAGATTCGGAACAAGTATTGAGAGCAATAAGGCTTACGGATCCGGATGTGCCTATCGACATTGTCCTCCACACTCCGGGTGGACTAGTCCTTGCCACCGAGCAGATCGCGCATGCCATACAGAACCACCCTGCCAAAGTCACAGTCTTCGTGCCACACTATGCTATGTCGGGAGGCACTCTGATCGCCCTCGCCGCAGATGAAATCGTCATGGATCCCAACGCTGTTCTCGGGCCAGTTGACCCGCAGATAGGCTCATTCCCCGCTGCCTCAATACTTGCAGCAGTGGGCAAGAAGCCGGTGGCCGAGATTGACGACCAGAC
>DMOT01000341.1 GCA_003456765.1 Bacillota bacterium | reverse complement strand
ATCGAATAACGTCAAGCAAAGCTCTGGCCTCGTCAGGCGCATTCGCATGCATCAAAACAAGCCTCTTCGCCCTGCCGCCGCAGGATTCTGCGGCCAACTCTACCATTCTTCTTACCGAAGCGCCGAATGTCCGCACCCGTTCGATAGCCTCAACAACACCGTCATGGGTAGTAAGTATGGGGCTAATCGAAAGAAGCGATGCCACCCACGCTTGCACCTGCGGAACTCTGCCACTGCGGCGCAGATACTTCAGAGTGGGCAGAGCCACGAAAACATGCGTTCCCTCTGCTCCCCTCATGACAAGATCAATAATCTCCTCTGAACTCTTGCCCTCTTTGGCTGCCTCGGCTGCTGCAATTGTAAGAAGCCCTGTGCCCATGCTGGCAGTCTGGGTGTCTACGATGGCGATCTCAACACCATCGATCATCTCAGCCGCAAGTCTTGCAGACTGGCACGTGCCGCTGGCTTTCGAAGATAGATGGAGTGATAGGATCTCATCGCACTCGCCAACCAGGCTCTTGTATGCATTGACGAAATCGCCCGGTGCGGGCTGGGATGTTGTGGGCAGCACCGGTTCTTCAAGGCGCCTGTAGAACTCTCCATAGGGAAGATCCACACCCTCCTTGAATGATTCGGTGCCAAACTGAATCTGGATCGGCACTACCGTTATGCCGTATTCATCGACTATGTCGGGCGGTATGCCATTGGAGCTGTCAGTAACTATTCTTACCCTGGCCAATAATGATCCCCCCGAACAGTTAGACGGAAGAATCAAGATAAAGTGTCACGAACGGGCATGCTCCGGGATCAAAAGAGTGGCGCTTTCCCGCAGTCTCCTGCGAGTCCTCCAAAGCCTCGAGCGCACGCTTTCCACCGAACATCCCAGTCTGCTGGCGATTTCTGCGTATGGTAGCTGCAACACTTCCCTCATCCACAGAACAGAGCCATCAAGGCGTGGCAGCGCCAGGATAGCCCGGGTCAATGTCTCTCGTTCTTCCCGCAAAATAGCCTCCTCCTCCGGCTGGCCAACGGGGGAGCATACGTCCTGCAGCACCCCTCCGCCCTCCTCGGCCAGTTGATCGAAGGACACAACTTCGGCTGAACCTGCCTTCCTGAGAAAGTCGCGCCTTACGTTGAGCAGGATGCTATAGAGCCATGTGGAAAAGGAGCTCTCCCATCGGAAGTGCTTGATGGAGCGCACGGCTCGAAGCAAGGCTTCCTGGATCATATCTTCTATGTCGTGGCGAGTCCCTGCAAGGCTCGATGCCATTTTGGAGATTGTCTCGATGTTCTCGGCGAAAAGCTGCTCCAAAGCGTTCTGATCGCCGGCGCGTACACGTTCGCGCAACTCGTCCATTCTTTCATCTCCCCTTATCGGGCCCAGAACGTCCTCAGTTCGTTCAGAGCCACATAGCGACTCCTTACGGCTTTAAGGATCCTACGGTCGCTCCTGGATAATATTTCTCCAGGATAGATATATAATCATGGCCCTCAAGAGCCATGGCTCTTGCGCCATACTGGCACATTCCAACTCCGTGCCCGTAACCTGCACCCTCAAACTCGAACTTCGTTGGCGGATTCCCGTCCGAGCTTACCACAAAGACTCCACTCTTGATGACCTGGGTTCCGCCTAAAGCTGCCCTTATCGCATATTCTCCCGACACCTCGTAATCACCGGAGGATGCGTGAACAACCAGGCGCACGGCGGCTCCTCTAGACGTCCTCGCTACAACTTCCAGGGATTCCACACTTGCATCAGGGCCGATTACCGGTTCCAAAATCCCCGCGAGCGTCTCCTGGGAATACTCCACTCTCCACCTGTAGCCATTCGATCCATAACAGTAATCATCAGGATCAGGCGTCTGGATCCATCCGCGGACTTCGTCCTCGTGTGAGATTTCGAAGCCATCACCTCTGGAATCAAGTGTACGGCTGCATCTTACTGTATGCATGTAGGGAACATCCGTCCCCCACAGGTCGCCTGCCGATTCAGTAAGCCCTCCGCAACATGCATGGTAGTTCGCGCCTCTTGCAGCAATGCCTTCATAGAAAAGCACCTCGCCTGCGGTGGAATCGACTGCCTCTCTCACAGCAGGCTGTGCAAGCTCGGCCCCTGCGCCTCTGTACACCTGGCAGTGTGTAGTAGCGCACAGGTCGTAACCGTGTTCCTCGTGCCTGCCCAAACTGCTCAAAGCCGTTGTACGTGCCACAACTGCCTGTGCGCGCAATGCTTCAAATGGAGATGCCGCCCCGATTTCGTAGGGCACAACGCCTGCAACATAGTCCTCCAAGTCCAGAACGTTGACAAGCAAAAGGCAGCCGTTGGAGTTGACTGACAGCTCGAATCGGCCCTGGTACACGGCCTTTTCATTATCAATCCATATAAGCTGAGGCTTCGAATCTGCCGCATCATTTGCCCCTTCATCAAGGCTAACCGCAACTGGATTCTCCAGCTTGACACAGGCCCCATCAGGCCCGATACAGGTTATCGACCCATCTTCCTCCGGACGAAACAGGACATAGTTCAGCTCCAGACCATCGCCCACGCGCAAATCCGTCCCCTCTGATGCAGAGCCCAGCCTGACCTCGCTGCCGCAGGGAATGCCGACACGTATGCACGCGGCAGCATAGAGCAGCTCTTCGCAGGCTGCACCTGCAGAGCCTGGCAATACAATCACTATTGCACATAGAATAGCGGCCAACACGAGACATGCCATCAGGCGCGACCCCCCGGGATGATCCCGACACGATTCATTCATGCACCTCAAGTCGAAAGAGCCTCCGTATCAGTCCTCAGCATCCAGGGACGAGAATGTGGGGCAAAAGGCCCAGAAGCAACTCCGGGGCAACCGTGCGCAATGCGCGGTTACCCCGGAGTGTTTCCACAGACTGGACTGCATTTCCTGCATTAGCTATTCGCCGGAGGTCGAAACGACAATGTGCCTCGACAGATGGGCCAGGCCTGCTGCCAGATCCTCGTTCCTCACCATCACATGCTCTGGAGTCTTAAGACTCGTTGGCGCGAAGTTCCAGATGGCCAGTACTCCTGCGTTGCACAGCAGATCAGCCACACCCTGGGCGCTGGCGGCAGGAACAGTTATTATACCCATCTGAATCCCCAGTCTCTTCGAGACATGCTCGATCTCTGATACATCCCGTATCAACGTTCCATCCAGCTCGGTTCCTATCTTCTCCGGATCCGAATCGAACAGAGCCACGATCTTCAGGCCGTATTCATCAAAGCCCGGATACTGGAAGAGCGCAGACCCGAGCCGCCCTACGCCGACGAGCACCGCCTCAGTCCGATTGCGGACCCCGAGTATCTCCTCGAGCGCCCGGAGCAAGTCAGGAACGTTGTAGCCTATGCCGGCTCGTCCGAAGTCGCCTAGAGACGAAATGTCGCGCCTGACCTGCGCAGCATCTATGCTGAGATCTTCGGCTAGCTGAGCAGATGATATACGGTCATGCCCAGCCTGGGCATGCGCCACGATCTTCCTATAGTAGAATGGCAGTCTCGCCAACATTGCCCTCGACATCACTATGCACGAATCAGACATTGGACCACCCCTCGCCTATTGGTCTTGCAGGCGGGACAGGATTTTCTCTTTGAATATCCTATCGATGTCCTCTTCCCGAACAGCAGATACGATCTCTCCACCTACCTGGATATTAGGGCTGTGCTCGCAGTTCTCAAAGCAGAATGTTGCGTGCAGATTCACCTTGTCATCCAGTCCTGCCTCGTTGACTCGGTCCATCAAACCCCTGAGAAGGTCGTACGACCCGTGAAGGTAGCAACAAGTCCCGACACACACTCCTACATCGACTCGGCCGTCGACTTCCTCCAGGGAGAACTTGATGTCCTCTCCCTCTATCCTTCTGCGCGTGCCATACTCCGTATGGAGCAGCCCGTGTGAAGCATCTCCAAGAGGCTTGCCAAGGAACCTATCGTACAGTTGCTTCACGAATGGATTGTCATGAGCCTTGCGAAGCATCTGCATAGTATCGACATCGTACAAAGCCTTGGCCCTCTTCTTCCTGACTTCCAGGTGAGACGGGTTCGGCTGCCCCGCGCCTCCTATGCATCCTCCGGGGCACGCCATGACCTCAATAAGATCGTAACTCGCTTCGCCCGACTTGATCCTTTCAAGCACCTCGGCTGCAGCCCCAAGTGAGTGCGCAACTGCAAGCCGCACCTCATGTCCGCCAAGGGTCAATGTGGCTTCCTTTACGCCTTCCGCTCCACGGACCGCTTCGAATACGAGCTTCTTGCTGTTGCCTACTCCGGCAGACTTGTCAGGCTCCAGTATGTCGGAAGCCGCTCGGAGCACTGCTTCGGCAACGCCCCCGGTATTGCCGAAGATCATCCCTGCGCCAGTTGCCATTCCCAGGGGCAGATCGAACGCTTCGACAGTGAGGTCATCGAACTCGATTCCAGCCTCTCTGATCATCCTGGCAAGTTCCTGCGTGGTCATAACCGCATCCACGTCAGGCCTGCCATCTGGGGCAAACTCCTTCCTCGTCGCCTCGAACTTCTTTGCCGTACATGGCATCACCGAAACCACGTACATGTCTTCCGGTTCGATATCCAGTTCGCGACTGAGGTAAGTCCGCGCCAGGCTTCCGAACATCTGCTGTGGCGACTTGCATGACGACAAGTTGCCAAGATACTCCGGATGGTACTGCTCAACATACTTCACCCATGCCGGACAGCACGAGGTGAACTGAGGCAGGCGCTCCAGGCTTCCAGAAGCGAATCTCTCCAGGAACTCTGCCGTCTCCTCCACAACCGTGAGGTCAGCTGTGAATGACGTGTCGAAAACCAGGTCGAACCCGATCCTCTTCAGCGCCGCCACAACCTTGCCGGGCTCCGCCCATCCGGGAGCATGTCCAAACTCTTCTCCGAGAGCCACACGGACAGCCGGAGCAACCTGGGCGACTACCTTCTTCTTGGGATCATGAATCGCCTTCCACACATCATCAGTAGACGAGTGTATGGTAATTGCCGCAGTCGGGCAAACACTGGCGCACTGCCCGCACTGGACGCAATCTACATCAGCCAGGTTCTTTCCGAACGCCGGAGTGACCATGGAATATGAGCCGCGGTAGGCAAAGTCCAGAATCCCGACGCCCTGCACCTCACTGCAGACGCGCACGCAGTCTCCGCAGAGAATGCACTTGTTCGGGTCGCGTACAATCGCCGGCGTCGATTCGTCCAGAGGACGCATCTCGTCGGACTGTCCGAACCTGACGCGCGTCACGCCGAACCGTCTTGCCAGATCCTGAAGTTTGCATCCACCGTTCTTACTGCAGGTAGTGCAGTCACGGTCGTGATTGGCCAGCAGAAGCTCGATTATTGTCCTTCTTATCGCACGGAGCTTCTCCGTATTCGTCCTTACCACCATGCCCGGCTGGGGTTCGACGGTGCAGGATGCGATAACTCCCCTGCCCTCAATCTCAACTACACACATTCTGCAAGCACCGTAAACCGAAAGCTCAGAGTGATAGCAGAACGTAGGAAGGTCTATTCCCGCCTTGCGTATGAGCTCCAACAGGTTGCGCTCGCCCTCTATCGGAACTTGAAGGCCATCTACAGTTACCATCTGTTGCACAGACATCAATTTCCACTCTCCTCCGGTTATTGCAGCGAGATGGCGCCGAACGGGCAGGCCGCAGCGCACGCTCCGCACTTGATACACTTGTCCACATCGATAACATGAGGCTTACGGACCTCACCGCTGATGGCCTCAGCAGGGCACGACCTGCGGCACTTGCCACATCCCTTGCACAACTCAGGGTCGACGGAGTAGTTCCTGAAGGCAGTGCACACGCCGGCCGGGCATTTCTTGTCAACTATATGGGCCACGTATTCGTCGCGGAAGTATTTCAGCGTGGTCAGGACGGGGTTTGGAGCAGTCTTGCCCAGCCCGCACAGTGAGCTTTCCTTGACGACCCACGCAATCTCCTCGAGGTTGTCGAGGTCCTCCATCGTTGCCTCGCCTGCTACAATTTTTTCAAGTATTTCAAGCATACGCTTGGTTCCCTCTCGGCACGGCACGCACTTTCCGCAGGATTCATGTTGCGTGAACTTCGTGAAGAAGCGAGCGACCTCAACCATGCACGTTCCTTCGTCCATGACCACCAGGCCGCCGGAGCCGACCATGGCTCCAACCTTTTTCAGGGCATCATACTCGAGTGGCGTATCCAGAAGCTCTGCCGGCAGGCAACCGCCTGACGGCCCGCCGATCTGCGCCGCCTTGAATGGCCGCCCAGTTCGCACGCCGCCGCCTATGTCGAAGACTACTTCTCTGAGGGTAGCTCCCATAGGCACTTCGATAAGCCCGGTGTTGGCCACCTGGCCGGTTATAGCAAATGTTTTCGTGCCCGGGCTCGACTCCCCTCCGATGCTATGGAACCACGCAGGCCCATGCAGGACGATAGCAGGCACAGTGGCCAGCGTCTCCACGTTATTGATGACTGTAGGCTTGCCGTACAAGCCCTTGTTTGCTGGGAACGGCGGACGCGGCCGGGGCATTCCCCGTTTCCCTTCGATGGAGGCCAGGAGGGCAGTCTCTTCGCCGCACACAAAAGCGCCCGCTCCCTCCTTGATGGTCACGTCGAAAGCAAAGTCGGTCCCAAATATCTTCTCACCCAGCAGCCCTAGCTGTCTCGCCTGGTCAACCGCGTTCTTCAGACGCGACACAGCCAGCGGATACTCGGCCCTGACGTAAACGTAGCCGTGGGACGCCCCAATGGCCCTTGCTGCAATCGCCAACCCCTCTATGACCCGGTGAGGGTCTCCTTCCATGACACTTCGGTCCATGAAAGCCCCGGGGTCTCCCTCGTCGCCGTTGCACACAATATACTTCGTGTCACCCTCAGCGGCATGGGCAAACATCCACTTTCGCCCGGTGGGGAACCCGCCTCCACCGCGCCCCCTCAATCCGCTTTCGAGAATCTCCTCGATGATCTCTCCAGACTCAAGATCGAGCACAGCCCGGGCAAGAGCCTTGTAGCCGTCACAGGCTATATACTCTCTTATGTCATCGGGGTCAATGGCCCCGCAATTTGCCAGCGCAACCCTGGTCTGGCTCTTGTAGAAGGGTATGTCGCCTTCGCCCAGGTAGGCTTCTCCGGTGACAGGGTGATGGTAGAGCAGACGCTCCACTGGTTCGCCCTTCTTCAGAGTCTTCTCCACTATTTCCTCTACATCCTCAGGCTTGACATGGACGTATAGTATGTGGTCGGGTTCTATTCTCACTAGTGGTCCAGCCTCGCAAAAACCATGGCATCCGCTTTTTGCGATAGCAACTGCGTCGACTGAGTTCCTCTTGAATTCCTCTATCACCTTGTCGGAGCCATTGGCCAGGCAGCCAGTGCCCGCACAAACAAGGACACGTTTCTTCTTAGTAGCAAGTTCCTCGCGAAACTTCTCAGCATAGGCATTCAGTTCTTCTCTTGATGTAATAGCCATCGCTACTTCTCACCCTCCCTCTCCAGCAGAGTGTCGATTATGATGCATGCTGCCTCCGGGGTCATCTTCCCGTGGACTTCGTCATTGATAGTCATGACGGGCGCTAGCCCACATGCCCCCAAACACGATACGGTCTCTACAGTGAACATCAGGTCGGGTGTTGTGAATTTTCCATCAACAAGTCCAAGCTTCGACCTAACCGCCTCATATACAGGCATGGACTGCCTCACATGGCACGCTGTTCCGTCGCATACCCTCACCACATACTTGCCCTTTGGCTCAAGCGAGAACTGGGCATAAAACGTGGCTACGCCGAATACCGTCGCAACAGACAGGCTCATAGCCGTGGCGATGTAAGTGAGTATCTCCTCAGGAAGATACCTGTACTCCGCCTGCACCTCCTGGAGTATTGGAACCAGCGAGGACTGATCACGACCATGCTTCTCAATAATCTCATTTACGCGCTCGAATTTTCTCTGCGCTGCCCTAACAGCTGTCATTCTCTCTCCTCCAGCCCAAGACTTCTACTTCTGTTTCGTTTTGGCGCTTAATAGTAGGTAACTGAAATGTCCTTGCCAAGCTCTCTAAGAATCCTCGCTATATCCTGCATCACCCGTTCCTTCAAAGTAGTGCTTATAGGCAGATCGGGGTTTTGATGCGCGGGGTTCACGGCCTTGCCCACCAAGAGATCCACCTCATCCGCATCGAGCAGTTCCCTCGCCAGCAGGCTCGCGCCGTCCTCGCCCACAACAGGTTCACCCTGAACCAGCTTCTCCAGCGTCCTGGAGAGCGTTATTATCCCCTCGGTAACCAGGTCGATCCCTTTTATCCTTGCTATCGGAGGTACACTCCCGTGAAGCGTGCCAAGATCCACTTCGAGACGCTCCCCGATCTCCCGGGCAACGATGTTGCCGGTGGTCCCCCCGCATACTACCCTGGCCCCTGGCGAATCCATCAGACGCGACACCATCCTGGCATCATCCTCCGAGTTCTTTGGAGGACCGACTGCCAGAGTAAGGCTGCGCGGTTCCCGGACAACCACAGCAACTGCCGTCGTATCATCCCCGGGCTTTCCCGCATAGAACTGGTCGCAAACGTTCACAAGCCATTGTGCCAGAACAGACGCTCTCTTCTCCTCGCGGTTGATCTTCTTGATGTAGTCCGCAACGTTCGGCCAGCCCCAGCCGAGGTTGAGCACTCCACCTACCCCGGCGTAAATCACTCCGTCTGATACCAGAAACAACCTGTCTCCTGCCTTCATCTTAAACCTGGCTTCCTTGATCGACTTGTCCGCCACTTTCCTGTCAGAGCTTTCTACAGGAGCAACTGTGCCATTCGAGTAGAAGAAGGCGTCGGGGTTATCGTACTGCACAAGATAGGCGCTGCCGTCATTTGCTATCTGCAGTATCGTCAGCGTAGAGTAGGCTACCTTGCGCACCTGGCATATGGGCAGAGTATGGCCGATAGTCTCAACAACGTCGTCGATGGAAGCCCCACCGCGGAGCATGCTCACTGCGATGGTCGACGTCAGAGTTGCCAGGATGTTGGCTTTGACTCCGGAACCCAACCCGTCGCTGAGCACTATGGTAACCATGTCGTCATTTCGCGCGATCTCAACCCTGTCGCCACACAATTCCTCGCCATGCTTGGACAGAGAAGCATACGCCGCTTCCACATGCAGCTCACTCATGGGCGCGTCAACTCCTCATCCTGCATCTGCTTCATGAGCTGGGTGAGGAGCACCTTGGTTTCGGCAGTCGTCTCCCCAAGCAAACCTGCTATTTCCTGTGCCACCCTCATCTGCCTGTCGATGACAGCTCCTGCCTTCTCCAGCGTCTCCTCCCGGGCTTTCTGTATCGCCCGCGCAGTGTTATGCTCGGCGGTGATGTCGGTCCCGATAGCCACGACCAAGTCGCGCACTTCTACGTAGAAGACTATCTGGGATGTCCTCAGTTCGCCGTCGAGGTGCTCTTCCTCAATGCACATCAGCTCCCTGGTCTCGAATACCTTGCGAAAAGGTTCGGGATCCATGACTACACTGACATGCTGCCCCACGCATGACTCCGCGCTGACACGAAAGACCGATTCGAACGAGGGGTTGACGAGGACTATGTTGAGATCTCTGTCGACAGCCACTATCGCGTTGGGAGTGGAGCTTATGATCAGGTTCGACATAGACTCCGCCCGCCGACGCATATATGGAATGCACATCTCCACTTCAGCCATTCCCCGATAGACCGCTATGGGTTTCTCGCGGCACGAGTTGTAGCCGCATGCTCCACAGTTGAGCTCGTCCTCCGTGCAAAACTTGTCAGTTTGCGCAAGAATCTCCCGGATTTCATCTTCGGTCGGCATCGGCTGGTCAATCTCTCGCTCATGAAACGACATGCTCAACATATCCGGCTCGGGAG
>DMOT01000232.1 GCA_003456765.1 Bacillota bacterium | reverse complement strand
CTGACCAATATGAACTTCACGGCCCACGGTTACGCCCGGCTCACCGACCTTCTGGCACCGGACATAGTGGTCCTCGAAGGCGGATATTCCATCGAAGGCGCACTGCCCTACGTGAATGTAGGAATCCTTCTGGCACTGGCCGGCCTCGATTACTCAGCCGTGCGCGAGCCGGACTGGAATCCTGACGTGGCAAGACAGCCGCGAGGAGTGACCGAGGAGATCCACCGCCTCACGGGCACATTGCAGGAGATGTGGGCTACGCGCAGAGAAGCTGACATCGGCGCCCTCTTCGGCGACGGAAAGTATTTCGAACGCGGCCGCCGCATCTACTACGATACCGACAACATCGCAGAGCAACAGCGAGAACAGATAAGATTGTGCCCTTCATGCAGCGGATGGCGGGCCATCTTCTCTCATGCACTCCATGCATCGACCGGAAGGACAGCTCAGATAGCTGCCATGCTGGTACCGTGGCAAGCGTGCGCCGATTGCAGAGCAACCGCCCACAGCCAGTTTGAGGTGGCAAAGGAGAGTCGCGCCTTCGACGAAGTTTACCTGCAGGATGTCGAAAACGACGACTTTGCGGTGAGCCGTGGGGCTTGACTCTTTGAGTCCTTTTTACCCTGCAACAGCATGCTCCAGCCGAGCAGGTATTGCAGGGCGGGCTTCGCAGTTGTTGTTCGGCAGAATGGTGAGACAGCAAAACAGCACCCGTGGCATCAATGGCCAGTTTGATGGACGCAACACTACGAGATTGTCGTAGTGTTTGTTCTGATACAACGAAAAATCGCAGTATCCCATTGAGTGGAGCATAACAGGGCAACTCTCATCAAACCTCCCGGCCAGTCCCCTGTGCTTCTCTCCTACCCACCCTCATATCCAACATGCGCCAGATTTGCCTGGCCGGTTCAAGCACTCCCCAATCTTATTTTGAAGACCAGTAGGATTTTTCAGCCTCATGTAGAATACTGCTTACTAGGTTTAACGTTTAAGTAATTTCACGCGTATCGAGCAGAAAGGGCCCGGCACCCAGAGGTTAAGTAATACATACTGGCAGGTATAGGCAGTGTGAGCCTCTGAGATTTTGCTTAATCGATTTAGCTCCGTAAGGGCTCGTGCACAGAGCGCATGTAATGGCAATTACCAAGGAAAGACAAGGAGGGCACCGACGCATGGGTCGTACCACGCTGAAAGATATCGCAGAAAAGGCCGGCGTATCAGTGACTGCGGTCTCCCGAGCCTTGAGCGGATACCCGGACATAGGTGAAGAAACACGGGGGCGAATCCTCCGTATCGCAGAAGAATTGAACTACCAGCCCAACATTGCGGCACGAACCCTGGTAACTCATAAGTCCGGGGTAATGGGCCTGTTTGTGTTGGGAAGGGCGAAGGGCGAAGGATTCTCCCACCCTTTTTCCGGACAGGTAATCAACGGCTTCCTGGACGAGCTAACTGAAGATGGGTACGACATGATGGTGTTCAAGGCCAACCGCCCTCCCGATTCCGAAAACTCGTCCTATCTGGATCTTTGCAGGCGGAGGATGGTGGAAGGCGCATTTCTCATGGGGTTGCGCACAGATGACCCGTGGCTTTCTGACCTGACGGCATCAGCAATTCCCATAGTAACCATGGACATGCCTCTGGCCGGGGATATGACTTTCTCTGTCGGATGCGACAGTGTGTCCGCCGTCCATGCCGCCATCAGGCATCTTGCGGATCTGGGGCACAAGAGAATCGGCATCGTCAACGGATACAAAGAAGCCTCTATCAGCCTCGAGCGTTTCGAAGGCTATAAGAGCGCCCTCACCAGTCTGGGGCTGCCATTTGATCCGACCATCGTAGCGGAAGCGGATTTCACAGCTGCCGGAGGCAGACAGGCCTTCCTTTCGTTGATAGACAAGGCCCCCGACATGACTGCAGTCTTCGTGTCGTCTGACCTCATGGCTCTGGGTGTGCTGGAGGGCGCCAGGGAACGCGGGCTCAGCGTTCCGGAAGACCTGTCGGTGGTCGGGTTTGACAATATTGAGATGGCTGCAATGTCGTCTCCGCCCCTAACCACTCTCGATCAACCCCGCTACGAACTAGGCCAAACCGCAGCCCGAATGCTAATCTCAGCGTGCAGCGGAATAACACCGCCGTCTCGCGTTCTTCTTAAAGCAAATCTGATTGTGCGTGGCTCTACAGCAAAGCCAAACAAGATCAAGACCGGGGAGGTGATAGAGAAGGCGCACTGACAACCATACAGCACTCAACACCATAACTACATACGTCCCCCATAGTCATGACGGTCATGTCAGGTGCGCGCAAGCGAAACACAGTTTTCATATGTGGTCTCACTGAATTCAGTCGGGTTATTGCCTGAATCGCCAACCACAAGAGACTTTACAAGGAGGTTTACTCAACATGAAGGCTCGTAGAGTGTTATGCATAGCGGTACTTGCGGCCATGCTGGCATGTGCTGCGGTATCTCAGGCCGCAGACGTCAATATCCGAGTGGCAGGTTTCGGCGGAACTGACACTGCCATAGTGGAAGAGCTCATCTCCAGGTTCGTAAAGCCCAACTTGAAAGGGATTAAGGTGACATATGAGCCCATACCGGACGCGTATGATAAATGGATTATCAACGCGCTCTCGGCAGGGACGGGACCTGACCTTTTCTACGTCGATATCTTCTGGTCTCAGGGCCTATTCTCTTCAGGAGCAGTTGAACCCCTCGATGCCTACCTGACTAAGTCGAAAGTGCTACAGGGGAAAGACATCATACCCGCGCTCCTCAATGGATTCACCTACAAGGGAAAGGTCTATGGCATACCAAAAGACTTCAACACACTGGCGATCATTTACAACAAAGACATGTTCGACATAGCGAAAGTCCCCTATCCGGACAAGAACGATGACTGGAATACCTTTACCGCGAAACTCCAGAAGGTTCAGGCAGCCTTCCCAGGCGTGTATGGCGTTTGCCTGTCCCCCGAGTTTGCACGAATGGGCGCATTTGCCTATGCGACCGGCTTCAAGAACTTCGACAAGGACGGCAAGACCAACCTCCTCAGCAAGGAATTCCGTGATGCCTTCAACTGGTATACCGGACTTGCCGAGAAAGGAATCGGCGTAATGCCGGCAGACATCGGACAGGGCTGGGGCGGAGGCGCTCTGGCATCAGAACAGGTGGCTTGCTGTTTCGAAGGCGCCTGGGTTCTGGGCTTCCTGCGCGACGAATCGCCGAACCTCAACTACGGCGCCGCCATGTTGCCCAAGTATCCTGGAACGGGTCAGCGCGGCAACCTCATGTTCACGGTGTCGTGGTCTATGAATGCATCTTCAAAGCATAAGGACGAGGCGTTCCAAGTCCTCGAAATGCTTACATCCCCAGAGGCTCAGCAGTGGGTTCTCGAACGCGGGCTTGCGCTTCCGTCTCGCCGGGCGCTCATCAATAACCCCTACTTCCAGAAGACAGACAGAGAGGCCATCGCCAATCGGATCGTCTTTGAGGGGTCAGCCGACGGCTACGTAATGCCCTTTGAGTTCGGCCAGTACGGCGGAGATTGGATGATGCCGATCAATCAGGCCTTGACCTCCGTCATGAGCGGCCAGCAAACAGCCGACGAGGCGCTCAGAGAGGCCCAGCAGCGCCTGAATGAGCTGATCGGAAAGTAAGGACCGGGCAAATCTGAGGGCTTAGGAGGAAGAGGAACGGCCGGGGGAATGTGGCCAGCACCGCCTCACTACAGGCGGCGGTGCTGGTGGAACCGGCATCCAGGGCTACAGGGCAGGTTAGCTCAACTCTCACCCCTCCCCCAGCCATTTCTCTCTTCCTTCCTTGTCCCGCCCATTCGGGCATCGAATCTTACGACGGCGTCTGGAGGTGATATCATGAGGTCCAACCGCTCATCCGCCGGCTGGGAGAAGGCTTCTCCATACATGATGCTTGCCCCGTTCATCTTCTTCATCGTCATCTTCTTCGGGTATGCATTCTTGCGCACGCTGTACTTCAGTTTCACGAACTACAACATGTTCTCAAAGCCTGAGTGGGTCGGGCTCAAGAACTACATCGACCTCTTTCGCAATGTTCAGTTTGGCAGGGCATTCAGGAACTCGGTAACCTTCGCGATCATAGTCACATTCTTTCAGACTGTGTTTGCTCTGATCCTTGCGATTGTTCTTAATACGAAGATACGCGGCATCAAGTTCTTCAGAGCGCTGTACTACATGCCGAGCGTTACATCGAGCGTTGTCATCACACTGATATTCATGTGGCTTTTTCAGCGCAACGGCATATTCAACTACCTCACAACAAAGTTCATGGAGAACAAAGCCATAATTGGCGCATTCTTCGCATCACTGGTCGTACTCCAGATTCTCATGGTAGTTTTAGAGCGGGCTCGCAATCGACCGTGTTCGTGGTTTGAGCCCAGCTTCATTCTGGCATCAGCCCTGCTCTCATTGATTGTAGTGTGGTTTCTCCAATTTGCCGGAGTGGTAGCCCCCAATCCAGACTTTCAGCCTGTGAGGACCATTTGGCTCAACACCCGCCAGACGATTCCGCAATGGGCAGGGAAGCTGGGGATTCCACGCCCCCTTGTGTCAATAATGATTCTCAATACCTGGACCACGGCGCCCACTATGATGCTTCTGTTTCTCGCTGGCCTTCAGGACATTCCGAGGGAGCTCTATGAAGCCGCAGCAGTTGACGGAGCCACGGGATTTGCGGCATTCAGGCACATAACACTGCCAGGGTTGAAACATGTCACGTATCTAGTGGTGACTATGGGCCTGATCGGAACATTGCAGATGTTCGACCAGGTGGCTATCATAGGCGACCAGGCCCCGCTCGAATCCGTGATAACACTGGCCTATTTCGTATACCACAATGCCTTCCCCGGTTCTGCAGTGCCCAGGATAGGTGCCGCCTCGGCCGCCGCGATGGTCCTGGCAGCCTTTACGCTCATTTTGACCTGGATCCAACGAAAGCTTACGCGGGCTTGATATTTCTCAGACACAAACCGGCGACTAGATTGCCTCAAGACGGAAGGCGGGAGGATGATCCAAGATGGAAAGCAGAGGAGTAAGAACAAGAATGGCCAGCACCTACAGCCGTCAGTCCTCAAAGGCCCTGGCAAGGAGAAGATGGGCTCGAACAGGCTCGATATACGTGCTGCTCATGCTCTTCTCCCTCTTCTTCATGGGCCCGCTGGTCTTTGCGTTCCTGTCGAGCCTGAAGGATAACCCTACCGAATGGCCTCCGACACTTAGCTCCCCACAGCTATCGCCAGTGAACTGGGGTGCAGCATACCGGCTGGGGAAATTGGGAGGCGGCGGAGGCTTCTTCGGTGCATTTGCTCCTGGCGCAGTTGTGCCATTTGGCGCAACCTACGAAGTCGACGAAACGCAGAACCCGGAGCCCCCTATCGTCGTAGTCCCTAGGCGCGTTCCGGGGGCAGGAGCGGGCGCAGTCAGGCTCGGGCCCTTTGCGGCAGATGAAGCCGAGGTGAGTGAAGTACGCGAAGTCTCCCGTGAGAACGTCAATGGCAAAATCCGCGTTACATATGAATGGGAAATCATACACACAGGCGAGCTCACATACGACAGGCTGCCAATGGATATCGAGGTGCCGCTCTATCAGAAATTCGTCTCCGCCACATTGGCTCCGAACAGGCTGGAAAGGCTGGGGCGCGTTCAAAGCTGGAATAACGTCACGTCCGGCATAATCCCGTACGTCTTCTACAACTATCACCGCGTTTTCAGGGAGAACTACAGCCGTACAACAGGCAAAAGCCTGTTTCTTCTATGGATAAGGAACTCATTTCTCCTGAGCGGGATACGTGTAGCAACTACACTCATCATCGCATCAATGGCAGGATACGCCCTGGCGCGTCTAGACTTTTTGGGGCGAAACGCCCTCTTCTTCCTTACGCTCTTTTCCATGATGATCCCTGGGCAGGTTACGTTCATATCCAACTACCTGGTGCTGAGGGACGGCATTTTCGGCCTGTCGAAACTGTTCGGCGTCGACACGCTGATCAACACCTGGCCCGGCTACATCATCTCCACGATGGTGAACGGAAGCGCAGTATTCATCATGAAGCAGTTCTTCGAGTCGCTCCCCCGCGACCTGGAAGAATCGGCCAGAATCGACGGCGCCAGCACGTTCCAGACATATTTCAGAATCATGCTGCCGCTGGCTCAGCCATCTCTGGGCGCCCTCGCCATCCTCACGTTCCAGGGCACGTGGAACGAGTTCTTCTGGCCGCTCATGATACTTACATCGCCAGCTGACAAGTATACATTGACCATAGGCCTACTGAATTTCAGGAGCACCTACGCCGTGGCGTTCGATTGGGGCCCGATGCTGGCCGGAACAATCATATCGGCCCTGCCCATTATAGTGCTCTTCATCGTATTCCAGAGCTATTTCGTTGAGGGGATCAGCTTCACGGGAATAAAGGGCTAGGCGTAGTGTACGAGGATGATCCGGGCATAGCCCAGCCTATCGCGGGTCTCGAGAATCCATAGCGTCCACCAGAACAACCAGGGCATTGCTGAGCGCACGTCCAGGACTGGTCAAGTAGCCTCCTGCATGCACCAACCCGGAAGATGCGCCGCCATCCAGGTTCATAGCCTCCGCGGCGCCAAGGGCGTGCATCGTCTGGGCGAACTCGGCCATTGTCGCCGCCGGGCAGGTTACCATGAGGAGCGACCCGTCTTTCGTCAGCGCAAGCCCACTCCGTGCCGACGACATGGAGAGGATCTTGGCTTCGGTGAACCCTTCCTCTCTGGCAGATTCCGCAGAATAGGTCACCTTTCCGGCTGACACCAGCTTCGGCCCGGCCCCGAGTCCTTCCCTAACTCGCCCCCAGAATCCAGTCCTGTCGCTTCCATCTGCCATCACAACCTTGTACTCAACAGCAGTCCCAACTGCGAACCGCGAAGCGAGCGCCTCTTCGCTTCCCTGGAAGTTGATTACGTATCCATCCTTCGGGATCTCCTGCTCGCCTCGGCCGATAGCTACAACAACACCATCTCTCACTACGATCGACACGCCCATGGCCGCCCCGGTCCACTTGCCGCGGGCCGGTGTAAAAATCCCTGCGTAATGCTGCGATGTCGGAGTGCGGTTGATCCAATACGAGTACCAGCTCCCCGGCCATTTCCACAGGCCGCCAGTGGACCCCACGATCTTGAACCGTGCAGGCTCCATCCGCACCTCGTTTCCGTTGGCAACTGCAAAAACTGTTCCTGTCGCTCCGCGATGGGCAAACTCGCCGCCTGTGATCAACGTGCCGACAGGATCCTTGTATGGGCCATCGATGTACGCATTGAAGAAAGTTCCGTTTATCGCCGCCTCTGCGCCGACTCGCTTAGCCATGGAGAGAAGATCTTCAGTTGCGCCTACCTTGTCCTGCCCTAGAACCACCCTGAGGCTAACCCTGGGGTCGTGCAAGTTCACCTTGACGTAGTTCACTCGAATCGTCTTCGTTCCAAGCCTGACAGTCTCCGATCCGGATAGCAGGCATACAGCATTGCCCGCCGGATCCGCACACTTCACTCCTGCCCCACCCAACGCAGATAGGAAAACGAGTGCCGCCAGAATCGTGCAGACCGCGCACCTTGGCCCAAACCCTGACATCTCC
>DMOT01000236.1 GCA_003456765.1 Bacillota bacterium | reverse complement strand
TGCTTGCCCAGGTTGACGTGGAGGCGATCCAGGAGCGAGCCTTCCGTGTGCTTTTCAACCCGATGTATGGCACTGCCAAGGACATCATGACAGTCTGCCTTTCCTCCTTGCGATGCCAGGTGGAGATGATCAACTTCAAGCCCGACCTGATCAATACGAGAAGCGTGCCCTGTCCTGAAAGGCATAGCCTGAGGGATATGGAATGGATGATGGAGGACGGCATCTATGACCTGGGGATTGCCACCGATGGCGACTCCGATCGCATTGCCCTGTATGACCAGAGGGGCGCGTACGTTAGCGCCGACACAATCCTGTGTCTGCTCTACTATTACCTCAAGGATTACAGAGGGGAATCAGGCGGCGTAGTTCGGAACCTGACAACTACTCATACTCTGGACGCCATCGCGGCGTCATATGGAGAGCCAGCTTATGAGGTTCCTGTAGGGTTCAAGCATATAGCCGCCAAAATGGAAGAATGCGACCTGCTACTTGGAGGAGAAAGCAGTGGCGGTGTGATGATCCGAGGCCACATTAATGGCAAGGATGGCATACTTGCCGCACTGCTCTGCATCGACATGATGGCCACGACAGGCAAGACCATGAGCGAACTTGCACACGAAATCGAGCAGAACTATGGAACCACGGTGTCGTATTCCATGAGCCTGCCTGTTGCTCCCGCTGATTGCTCTCGCATCAGCTCAGTGTTGTTCGATGAACACTACGTCCCGAAATTCCCAAAGATTGTGCAGAGAACATCCTACATGGATGGAGTGAAATTCTATTTCGCGGATGGATCGTGGTGTTGCTTGCGATTCTCAGGGACTGAACCAGTTCTGAGAGTCTTCATGGAGATGAAGTCAGCGGACGAGACCGAGGAATTCGCAGATGCTCTTAATGCAGATGAAACGCTGAATCTCAACGGACTTCAGCGGTGAGGTTCGTAGCCTTGTCTGCAGTCATGTTTCGCCCATCCGTCTTGTGGGCTCATCCAGGAGTTCGCCCCTCTCTTTAGCCATTCCCCATGTGCCTCTTCGAGATGATGAAGCCGGCTATCAGGAACCCGGTGTGGTGGAGCTTCGCTACGGTTCAATCATGATGTGGATTGCTGTGCTAGAATCATCGCCTTCCGGATTTGCGCCTGTCCGGGAGGAGGCAACCCGGCATTTGGCCAATAATAAGTATGTGTTTTCCTGATTGAGCTGCGTTTGCTCAATCAAGCGTGGCGGAGAGGAGGCGATCTAGATGAACCTGGCCGAATTGGGCGCCGATACTGCCAAAGCTCTTGAAGACCTGCTTGACCTGGCAAGGCTGAATCCGCATGAGATTGTAGTCGTCGGATGCAGCACAAGCGAAGTGGCGGGACACGAAATTGGATCTGCATCCAGTGTTGAATCTGCCGAGGCGATAATGGCCGGGCTGCTGCCGGTGATTTGCGAAAACCAGGTGTACCTGGCCATTCAATGCTGCGAGCATCTTAACAGGGCTTTGGTAGTTGAACGGGATTGTGCAGAGAGGTACGGGTTGGAGCAGGTTACGGTGATCCCGCACGTGACGGCGGGAGGGGCATTGGCAGCACAGGCTATGAAGGAGTTTGCTGATCCCGTGGTTGTAGAGTGCATCTCAGCACATGCGGGAATGGACATTGGTGACACGCTCATAGGTATGCACCTGAAGCGCGTAGCTGTGCCCGTGCGCCTTGAGATCAAGAAGATAGGGGCTGCCAATCTCACCGCGGCTCGCACACGGCCAAAGCTCATAGGGGGCGAGCGTGCTCAATACCCAGCCAGATCGTAAGCTCAAACGGCGGGATTCACAAGCCAGAGGAAAAGAAGTCTGCCATACTACATGGCCGCATGAAGAAGATTGCTTTGACTCGAGGATTACAGATCTCAGCAGGTGTTTGTTCCTGACAATGCGAATGTATACTATTAAGCCAAATGATCGCATGGAGGGACAGTCATGAAAGTGAACCTTGCGCGCCCTGACATAACCCAATCTGAAATTGACGCAGTGCTAGATGTGCTGAATTCATACACACTGGCTCTCGGCCCCAAAATGATAGAGTTCGAGAAGGCCATTGCGGAGTACTCTGGACGGCGGCACGGAATCGCTGTGAACAGCGGCACAAGCGGGCTTCATCTTCTGGTACGCGCGTACAATATTGGTGAGGGAGACGAAGTTATCACAACCCCTTTCAGTTTCATTGCCTCTAGCAACTGCATTCTGTACGAACGCGCAAGGCCGGTTTTTGTGGACATAGAGCATGATACCGCCAACATGGATGCAAATCTGATAGAGGCGGCTATTACTCGGAAGACCAAGGCCATACTGGCGGTAGACGCCTTCGGCCAGCCTGCGAAGTTGGATGTTATGCGAGATATTGCAGACCGGCATGATCTCGTATTCATAGAGGATTCATGCGAGGCCATTGGATCTGAGTACAAGGGCAAGGCAGCGGGAGGGAGCGATTTCGCGGACGCCGCTGTTTTTGCGTTCTACCCCAATAAGCAGATTACTACGGGTGAAGGCGGCATGGTAGTCACCGACGATGACCGGGTCGCTTTTCTCTGCCACAGCATGCGAAATCAGGGCAGGGGAGAGGCGGGCGTGTGGCTTGCCCATGAACGCCTGGGATACAACTACAGAATGGA
>DMOT01000258.1 GCA_003456765.1 Bacillota bacterium | reverse complement strand
GCTCAAGCCTCTCTCCGGCAAGGTCGAGGGCGAGCTTGGTCTCTACTGCCTTCCCGTCGGGAATCACCTGAGCAGAGCGGAGCCCCTGGCAGACTATGCCCGACTCCAGTTCGAACCTTGCGCCGGTATTGTCGTTGTCGTATCCTGCGAGCTCAGCTTCGTCCTCCATGGTCCATAGCCAATTGCCTACCAGCCCGCTGGCAGCCGAAGAGGCATCACCATCGAGGATTTGAGCCCAAATCCCGTCCACAAAGAACGGTTCGGCCAGAGGAATCTTGGCATTCCCGTCATCAACTGCAAAGAAGGAGAGATAGATCTTGTAATGCCCGTCTTCCTTGACCTTCTTCATTGCATCAGAGAGTTTGTAGACTACGTCGTTCCACCCGGGAGCCACTTCCACCCTGGGAAAGACTCCGTCCACCCACGCCCATCCGTCTGATAGATCTGCCATCCCCAGGAAGAATGAGTTGGGCACGATCTCCATGTTCTCAGGGATGTATACGTGGATGCCAAGTGCATCTTTGCCCATCCACTCCCGGAGCACATCTCCTGCAATGTCGACGGCTATCTTCGTTTCCGGAGCTTCGCCGCTCGGGGTCACCCTCATCGCCCCGATTCCCTGCCTCACAACTTCCCGCGAGAACTCAAGCTCAGCACCGGTATTGTCATTGTCGAACTTCGCGATCTCCTCTTCCCTGTCCATACTGAACAGATATGCTCTGTCCATTCCGGCCGCATTCACCAGAGGATTGCATGAAAAGGTGAACACTACGGCAAATGCCAGAGCGCACATGAGAAGACTTATGACATGCCTGTTGTCTCTGTCAAACCATTTCATACGGGCCGCCTCCTTATTCTCTATCTGGTCTACCAAGGGTAATCTCAACATGATGAACCTCTCCGTCGCCCAAAGTCGGCAGCAGATTGCCATCGACTTTGCTCCCGTCCAGAGTCATCCTGGCGACTCCAGACGAAACATGATCTGGATTATGCACCCGGATCTCATACGTGGCGCCCCTGAAATCCCGCTTCATGCAGAACCTATCCCAGTGTGCGGGAATACAGGGGTCGACGCGCAGCCCGTCCCAATCCGGACGGACGCCGAGAAGCCACTCCGAACCCACGCGGAACAGCCATGTTGCCGAACCAGTGTACCAGGTCCATCCCCCCTCACAATATCTGTCTGAGTCGGGCCCGGCTGCGTTGCCCGGGGTAACGTACGGCTCCGCCTTGTACACATCCGGCGAAAATCCGCACCTTACCGGGCAAGTCCTGCGGTACATGCGCCAGGCCTCGAATGAGTCGCCCATCATGACGGCCGCTATCATCGCCCATGTGGCGGCATGGGTATATCGTCCTCCATTCTCCCGCATGCCAGGCGCATACCGCGTCAGGTAGCCTATTCTCTCATCCGGCTCCCCGTAGGCCGGAGCAAATAGAACAGGTCCCGCATCCGTCGAAAGGTGCTGAACCACTGCGCGCCAGGCAGACTCGCCTCGATCGCCTGCAGCAATGCCGCTGATTATGGCCCATACCTGGGAGTTGAGGAATACCTTCCCATACTCGCACTCCGGGTCGCCAATGGGCGTGCCGTCATCGCATACGGCCCGGATGTACCATCCTCCATCGGCGCTCCAGCCGTGGGTATTCACCGCATCGGCAAGCGCTCGACGGGCCTCTTCATACCGGGCCGCCACATCCTCTTCACCCCGGCGGCGCGCAAGATAGACAATATCCGGAAGGATGGCGCAGAGGAACTGGGCCACCCACACGCTTTCTCCGTGCCCGCCAGTTCCAACAGCGTTCATCCCGTCATTCCAATCGCCGCCGAGAATCAGCGGAAGGCCTCTCTCGCTGCGGCGCGAAAGGCTGAGATCAATAGCGTTGAGGCAATGTTTCCATATGCTCTCCGGATCTCCGTCGCGATACGGAACCTCATCATCCAGAAAGCCGTAATCTTCAGTCTCCTTGAGGTAACGTATGGTCACAAAAGGAAGCCACAGAAGATCGTCGGAGTAAAGACCGCCACCGCCGATTTCAGAGATTGGGTGCCACCAATGGTCGACATGGCCGTCTGCATACTGATGTGCCGCATGGAGCTTGATCTGTTTTGCGGTCTGGGACGGATCGAGCGGAAGGAAAACCTGGCTATCCTGGAGCTGGTCTCGAAATCCGTAGGCCCCGCCTGATTGGTAGTAGCCCGTCCTTCCCCACATGCGCCCGGAGATTGCCTGATACGGGAGCCAGGTGTTCTGCATCAGGTTGAACGCCTCATCCGGCGTCCGGATTTCGTAGGGTTCAAGAAGGTCGGACCAAAATCGCGAAGCACGCTCCACGGCGCGGGCCGCCTCATTCACATCACGGTACCTGGCGATCAATGCGCGGGCCTCGTCCTCAAGCCCGGCCTCTACAGCGCCCAGCATAAAGGATGCCTGCCTGCTCTCGCCAGCGGGTATCTTGAGTTTCACATGTATGGATCCGATTGCATCAGTCCATTTGCCGTGCGAATTTGAAAGGACGCCGCGCTCAACCGCGGCCGGCCTCGACAGCTCGCCGTACATCCCAAGAAACGCCTCTTTGTCGCCCTCAAAGCCGGCTGCATCAAGGCTCGATGCATGGAACGCCGTATACCCCCATGGCCTGTTCCAGGCCTCTCCCCTATCGTTGGGAATTTCCCAAAGCCTTTTCTTCGCCCACATCGTGTTTTTCCCGGGTTCAAGGGAAGTTTCGATGAAAGTGCGATGGAACTCACGGTGCCAATCGGGCGATGCGCCCAAACACCATTCGAAGTATGTAAAGAGCGAAAGCTCACGATCTTCACTGCCCTCGTTTGCAAGTTCGACAAGCCACACCTCAAGCGGCTCCCCTGGCGGAACTGTAACCGCAAGCTTGCTGGAAATGCCCAGAGTCTCCGATTCTATCACTGAGTAACCAATTCCGTGCCTTACTCTGTACCGCTTAGGGCTGCGCCTTGCAGGCATCCATCCGAGCGACCAGATCTCGCCCGAACGGTCATCACGCACATAGACGTATTTGCCCCAATCGTCGCGGACAATATCCTGGGACCAGCGGGTAATGGCATTGAGTGATGCGTGCGTCCTCCAGCTATAACCTCCGCCAGTCTGAGAAAGGATGACACCCCAATCCCCCGGGCATATTACATTCACCCAGGGCCT
>DMOT01000151.1 GCA_003456765.1 Bacillota bacterium | reverse complement strand
GTTAGGGGGCCTATAGGCCCTTGAGCCATTTTTCAAAATATCGACCCACTGGTGGGCCAGTCAGGCGGCCGAGCCCCCATTTCCACTCCGGCCCCAATGGTGCCAGGGAATGGCAACCGCTGTAGCTGGGAATACGAGCAGCGATGCTGCAGCATCGCTTCCAACTTGATTCCTGTTGGACGAGGTGACCCACTGGCGCGTCAATTCCGGGAAAAGCGACCCGCCCATGGGCCGATTCTGAAAATATCGACCCGCTGGTGGGCCATCTGGTCAGGTACTCGGACTTCATCCCCCAATCCACGTTCCGTGAGCGTCCAATAGCGCCCACCTGGATATCAAGCGGGGACCATTTGACGCTTACAATTCGTCACGCTGCGGGCTTATGGATAGGCTGGTGCCGTTCAGGCCCCGGGAGACTCTGATCCGTCCACGGGGAAGTAGGATTGTGGCAAAGCCAACGTGCGAGATGCGAGTCGCATCAGGGGAGCATGCTCGTGCCAAACGCATGCGACCTGCAAATGGCTGCGCAATTTAGTGCTTTAGCGACACAAAAAGGCCTTCTGTCATACTATATATCAGCTTGCGGGTAGAGCCCGCAGATGGAAAACTTTCATGGGAGGAGCGATTGCGGTGGAGAGCGCAGTTTTCGGCGGGGGTTTCAGGGGGTTCTTCGCCTGGAACCTGGCGTTGATTCTTCTAGGCATAATAGTGATCGCAGTCTTCTGGTTCCCTTGGTGATCTGAGTTACGAGTTAAAAGGAGGATACGCACATGACAATCGGTGATGTCATTAAGGCTGCTCCGGATCCAGGATGCGGGGGGATTGGGCTCGGATTCGGATCATGGGGCATGCTCCTAATCCTGCTTGCCATAATCGTTTTGGCGGCATTCCTACCAAGATTCTGCTGGTAGCGCAAGACAGCCTCTGTAATCAACCGTGCCGGAAACGGCACGGTTGATTACACATGCAGGTTATGCCATGGGAAGATGAATACGGATTTAAAGGATTGTTCTGTGGTGGTTCATGCTGTATACTTTTGTTGTGGTCACTCAACACTTGAAGGGGAGTGCTTGCGTATGAAGTCGTTGGATGATCTTAAGAAGATCAAAGAACGTGCCCAGGCAATGACTGAGTTGCGTGAGGGCACAGAGGAGACAAGGATGGTTGTTGGAATGGGCACCTGCGGAATTGCGGCTGGAGCGCGCGACACGCTCGCAGCGGTTATGGATGAGGTCAACACGCGCAACCTTCGGCATATCGCAGTGACGCAAACAGGCTGCATTGGGCTGTGCGAATACGAGCCAATTATGTCAGTAACCAGGCATGGGGAGCCCAAGGTGACCTACGGGCGTGTTACCCCGGAGAAGGCTCGCCAGATAATTGCGAGTCACGTTGTTAATGGACAGGTTGTAGGCGACCTCGTAATATCCTCCAAGTAGGCAACCGGCTCAGTAATGGGCAGGGCCAAGGGGGGGAGCCTCACGTACTATTTTGTTGCGGAGCTTTGTGAAAAACAGCACAATCTCGACAAGCCCGGCGGCGGGCCGGATAGAGGAGGAGGGTCCGAGCATGTCGGAAATGCGCGTTCCTGCTGGTCCAGGAGGGCCCAGTGTTGTTTGTGAGTGTGAGTGCGACGATGTCTTCTTGAACGAAGTGGAGAAGGTTGCATCTATGTACCGAGGACGACCGGAAGACTTGGTGCAAGCTCTTCATGATGTCCAATCGCTCCGGAATTACCTTCCGCGCGAGGCTTTGCGTGTAGTGGCACGCACCCTTGACGTACCCGAAAGCCGAGTTCATGGAGTAGCTACGTTTTATTCAATGTTCTCAACACGTCCCAGGGGACGCCATATCATCAGGATTTGCGAGTCGGCTCCGTGCCATGTAGCCGGGGCTGCTGAAATCATCGACTCGCTCTTGGACGAGCTCGGAGTGGAGATGGGAGGCACGACATCGGACAAGCTGTTCACCGTGGAAACATCATCTTGTCTGGGCGTGTGTGGTGTCGCGCCAGCCATCATGATCGATGATGTAGTCTATGGCAATCTTTGCGCAGAGGATTTGCCGGAGATTCTACGTCGCTACCGTTAGGTCCTGGTTTTCCGAATGATGCTTGGGAGGGATCTACATGGCTTTCTACCGAGCGCATGTCCTGGTGTGTGGCGGATTCCCATGTGTTGCCGCCGGTTGCCGGGCGGTGCGTGACGCAATCGAACGATCGGTTAGGGAGCATGGGCTCGAACGCGAAGTCCGCGTTGTCGAGACAGGGTGTCTGGGTCCATGCGATCTTGGGCCGATCGTTGTTGTGTACCCAGAAGGGACTGTATATGCCCGCGTCACAGTGAGTGACGCGCGTGAGATCGTAGATGAACATCTGCTCAAAGGGCGCGCTGTCAAGCGCCTGGAGTATACAGGGCATCTTCCTTCTGTATCTTTGGCCGACGACAAGAGGACTGACTACTTCGAGATTCAGGAGAGGATAGTACTTGAGAATGTCGGGCTTATCGATCCTGACAGCATTGAAGAGTACATCGGTCGCGATGGATATCATGCGGCAGGTGTAGCTCTCACATCCATGTCGCCGGATGAGGTTATCGAAACCATCAAGTCTTCGGGCCTCCGGGGCCGTGGGGGAGCCGCTTTTCCGACCGGGGTGAAACTTGGGTTTACAGCCCGGGCGGAGGATGATCAGAAGTACATCATATGCAACGCCGATGAGGGCGAGCCGGGAACATTCAAAGACCGTCTCATACTCGAAGGGGATCCGCACAAGGTGATCGAAGGGATGATCATCCTGGGCTACTCGGTAGGCGCTTCTATGGGATATGTGTATATCCGAGGAGAGTACTATCTCTCAATAGAGCGCATAGAGCGCGCAATTGAAGAGGCGCGCAAGTATGGTCTCCTGGGGGCTGACATATTCGGCTCCGGCTTCGACTTCGATATCGAAGTCAAGAAGGGCGCCGGGGCCTATGTATGCGGTGAGGAGACTGCGCTGATCGAATCGATGGAGGGCAAGCGAGGTGAGCCCAGGCAGAAGCCTCCTTATCCGGGAACGTGCGGCCTATGGGGCAAGCCGACTGTCGTGAACAATGTGGAGACTATTGCGAACGTTCCACCGATAATCCGCAATGGAGCTGACTGGTTCAGGCAGTTTGGGACGCCCACTAGCCCTGGAACGAAGGTATACACCCTCACCGGAGATGTGAACAACAAGGGACTGATAGAAGTCCCCATGGGGATTACTCTTCGTGAGGTTATCTATGGTGTCGGAGGCGGTATTCCCGGAGGGCGACGCTTTAAGATGGCCCAGACGGGCGGAACCGCAGGCGGCTGTCTGTCAGAAGCGCATCTCGACATTCCGATGGATTACGAGAACCTCCAGGAAGCGGGATCTGCGCTTGGTTCTGGAGCGCTCCTGATAATCGATGACAGCCACTGCATAGTCGACACGGCCTGTATCCTTCTGCATTTCTTCGAACATGAATCCTGCGGGCAGTGCACGCCTTGCAGAGAGGGAACGCGGCGGTTATGCGATATCTTCCGCAAGGTCGGCGAACTGACTGCAACCGAGGACCACCTGAAGCTTGCAAGGGAGCTAGCAGAGGTTATGCAGTCTTCTTCCCTGTGTGCTCTGGGCCAATCCGTTGCGGTTCCGCTTTTCACCATTTTGGACCATTATGCAGATGAGATCAAAGCCCACCTTGAAGGGCGTTGCCCCGCCGGGGTATGCAGGAGACTCCCTACAGGCGTAGATGAAGAGGCTTACGTAACGTCGCATGCGGGCGGCGGGATCAAGTGAGAGGAGGCGGGCGAATAATGTCTGATGTTGCTCTGACTATCGATGGCAAGTCTGTGTGCGCATCGCCTGGGATGACCATCCTTGAGGCAGCGCGCACTGTGGGAATCAAGATCCCTACCCTCTGCTGGCATGAAGACCTGGGCCAGCCGTCGGTCTGCAGGGTATGTGTAGTCGAAATAGAGGGCCAGAACACTTTGCAGCCGGCCTGCTCTTATCCTGTAAGCCAGGGCATGGTGGTGCGCACCAATACCCCTAAGGTGAGAAAGGCAAGGCGCATGGCGGTTGAATTGCTGCTCGCTCACCATCCCGATGACTGCCTTTCTTGCCAGCGCAATCTCAAATGCGAATTGCAGCAGCTTGCGGCCGATTTTGGAATAAGAGAGATCAGGTTCGAACGGGTGTTGAGGGAGCTGCCCAAGGATGAGTCAACTCCGTCGATTGTCCGCGACGCCGACAAGTGCATAAACTGCAGGCGATGCATTGAGGCTTGTGAGGATGTTCAGGGGGTGGCCGTGTTGTCCACCGCCAACCGAGGATTTGAGTCGGTTGTGCTTCCCGCTTTCGGCGATGATCTCGATTCGGTCGTTTGCGTGTTCTGCGGGCAGTGCACGTTGGCATGCCCGACAGGGGCCATAACCGAGCGCGACGACACGAGAAGAGTATGGGATGCGCTAGCCGATCCCGAAATGCATGTGGTAGTCCAAACCGCCCCGGCCATAAGAGCATCCCTCGGCGAAGAACTGGGGCTTCCTGCTGGCACCGTAGTCACCGGC
>DMOT01000184.1 GCA_003456765.1 Bacillota bacterium | reverse complement strand
GCCGGATACACGCCATTGTCCAGTTTTGGAATGGGTGCTATGCCATAGTCGATGCCAGCCTGCTTAATGCCGGGAAGGGCCCAGGAGCCATCGATGATGGCGGCAGCCTTGCCTTCGCTGAACTTTGCAGGAGCAACCTGATAGTCGGTGCCGACTGGTATGATCCCTTCAGTCCTGAGTTTCTTGAGCAGTTTGACGCCTTTCACCGCGCCCTCATTGGCGAGGCCGATATCATCCGAATCCCACCAAGATTCGGTTTCGGCGAAGATGTAACTTCCGTAGCCCGCCATGATCGCGTGGCTGTGGTAGAAGGTTTCCAGCGACCACAGTATCCCGAACATGTCTTGCTTCCGCAGCTCACGGGATTTCGCGATCACCTCGTCAAAGGTTGCGGGCGGCTCTGGCCAGATAGCTTTGTTGTATATCATTGCTACGCCGGATATGTCGTAGGGCACCCCGTACAGCTTGCCACCGAAGGTTGCAGCATCGATGCCTACATCCATGAAATTGGATAGATCCACAAACTCAGTCTTGATTGGAGCCACGGTTCCTGTGATAACCAACTGGCCCAGCGTACCCGAAAGAGAGCAGAACACATCGGGCCCTTTGCCCATAGGCCCTGCCATTTGCACCTTGTTGGCGGTCTCCAGGATCCCGGCAGGTTCAACCTTCACCGGCACGCCAGTCTTCTTGCTCCACTCGGCGGCAATAGGTTCTATGGTTCCCATCCTGATAGTCTCACACCATACTACTAAAGGATCCGCTGCCGTCGACGGTATGGCGGCGAGCGACAAGATCAGCGCGCCAAGAACGACACACAGAAACGCACGATTAACCTTCATGCTATCTTTCCTCCTGTATGATTAGATTTTCGAGGCCCTAGACGACTCCCAAACAATACTCTGCCCCGGCGTTGTTCGCATGCATATACACCGCGCCGGGTGGAAGGCGGAGAGCCGGGCTGTGCATTGCGCACACTTGGCAAAACGCCTCGCTTGGCCGTGTCCCTTTTTCTACTTGATTGCTCCTCTTGTCAGACCGGAAACGATGTACTTCTCGGCCGACAGGAATACGATGACGATCGGGAGTGCCGTTAGCACCGACACTGCGGAGAATATCGGCCAATCCGTGGCGAACTGCGATACAGTCAGGCTTCTCATTCCCATTGCCAGTGTCCACTTGCTCCCCGAGTTGATGACTACCTGGGCAAGGAGATACTCAGCATACGGCCCCAGGAAATTGATGAGCGCCACGACATAGAGGACTGGCCTCGCCAGTGGCAGCAATATTCTGGTGAACGCCTGAAACTTGGTGGCCCCGTCGATCAACGCCGACTCCTCTATTTCCACGGGCACTGAGTCGAAATAACCTTTGAGCAGCCAGATAGAGAAGGGGATTGCGCCTCCGGCGTAAAGGACGATAAGCCCGAGATGGGTATCGATAAGCCCTGCCCATCCCAGCAAGGTATAGAGCGCAACGATTGCCATGAATCCCGGGAACATCTGGCATATCATGAACCCAATCAGAGTCTGGCGCCTGCCTGCGAAGCGCATACGCGAGAAGGCGTAAGCGGCCGGTGTCGTGAGTGCCAGTGCAACCAGAGCGCTTACCACAGATAGCTTTAGCGTATTGAAGAACCAGCGACCGAAGTTGACGTTCGGGTCGGTGAAGATCTTCTTGTAGTTTGCCAGCGTCGGGTTGGCTGGAATCAAACTGGAGCCTACAAGGCCAGCTGTGGACTTGAACGAGCACGAAAGAACCCAGATAAGCGGGTAGAGCACTATGATGCACGCCATGATGAGAACCAGGTACATGAGAACCGTGCCCAGAACACGTCCGGGGTTGCGCTGTGTCTTCTCCTGCCTACTGGTTACAGCCATCTTCACTCACCTCCCCTTATTCTTCCTCTCTGAGCTGACGCAGCACGCCTGAGAGCCTGAAGTTGATCAGGCTGAATATCACTACGAAGATGAACACCAGCACCGCAAGGGCTGACGCGGTCGACCATTGCAGTTGCCGGAAACCGAGATCGTACACCCATGTCATGAGTATGTCAGTTGCTCCTGCGCCCCTGCTTCCTGCCACCGCGGGCCCGCCGCCGGTCAAAAGGTATATGATGCCGAAGTTGTTGAAATTGCCTGCCAGAGTGAGAACGAGTATTGGGGCTACGATGGACATGAGCAAGGGGAAGGTTATTTTGGCGAGAGACTGCCAGGGCGATGCTCCATCGACCGTAGCTGCCTCGTAAATCTCCTCTGGAATGCTTTGAAGCGCGGCTGATATTATCGATAGGTTGAACGGAGTGGATATCCACACGTGAGTCAGGAGCACGCTCACCCGCGCCCACGTGCGATCTTGAAACCACGGCACTGCCTTCAGGCCTAAACTCTTGAGGATATCGTTTATTGGCCCGAAAGTCGTGTTGAAAAGGCCGAAGAATACCATGATTGAGACTGTGGCAGGAACTGCCCACGGGAGCATCAGGATGGCCCGGAAGACGCCTTTGAAGCGTATACGGCGGTTCTGGAGAATCAGGGCAAGAACCAATCCCGACACAAATGCCAGGGTTGTGCCTAATAATGCGTATGTGATGTTCCAACCAAGAACCATTGTGAGCTGATTCTGCCATGAAGAACCGGGCTTGAGAAGCTTCAGGAAATTAGCCAAGCCCACCCAGTCAAACCTGCCTGCGGGAGGGCAATGATACAGGTTGTAGTTCGTGAAAGCGAGCAGAATCCCGAAGGCAAGAGGGATGACAATTACGAAGAAGGCTGCCAGGATTGAGGGGGCGATGTAGATGTAGGGGCCTAGTGTGCGGGCAGGTGCCCAGTATTCGGGGCTTATGCGCCGCGCATCCTCGGGGAGCGCGTGGAATGCCCTGATGGATGAGGCGCTCCTCGCAGCGTCAACGATGTTTGCTATATGAAACCATGCATAGGCTGCCACAACGAATGCTGCGATGATTCCGGCGAGAAGTATGTGCCTCGAATCGAGGAATTTCCCCACCGGATTTAGAGTGACCAGCCCGTAGAGGGGATCTCGGAGCACTGTGAATAGAAGTATGAGAAAGGCGGCTTCTACAGCCATGTAGGTAACGCCTTTCTTGCGCTGTCCGTTGTAGACTTGCCCAGCGCCGGCCAACAGAGCCGAGAGAACCCCGGCCACTACAGGATTTGGGTTTGCTCTGGCCATTGGGACGTCCCTCCATCATGCCTGAATTTGCACTATCAGAGCAAGAGGTTTCGCCTTTGCTTCTGCCTCGCTCTGAATATCTGCACCGCGTGTTGCGCCTCCTCTGCGGTTTCAGTTACAACAGAGAAGACGACACGCGTTCGTCGGGAGAGATCATAGTATTGAACTGCCTCTTCAGGCGAGGCGTCCACTTGGATTACGGCGATGTCAGAGGACCTGCCAAACAACTCGGGGTTACTGTCAACCAGATCAGCAAGGATTTCCACCGGGCGCCTGGTATTCGGATCGGCCACGATCTGGATCTGCCGCACGTTCGTAAGCTTGAGAAACTCGGGAACCACATGGGGCCCGGCTGAATGGCAATGTACTTCGCCTATGCCAAAAGAGTCAAAGAGCTTTTGAGTGTATGGTGCAGCGTACTGACTGTAGTGGTTTGGGGACATGAGGCTTGAGATGTCTTCTGAGATTGCAATTCGGTTGGGCCCGCAATGCCATGCCGAGTACTCATGGACTACGTCCGGTGCGAAGATCTCGGATGCCTGGGCCCTGGCAAACCATTCTGTTGCTCGCAGGGCAAGCTCCATCAGGTCATGGACGAATTGGGGATCCTCGTAGAAGTCCATGTAGATGGATTCGCCTCGAAGAGCCCATGCAAGGTCGAGCGGGGAGTAGTAGCCGCGGCCGTACGGGATCCGGTAAGGTGAAATCTTGCGAACCAGGTACCGGGTTGCTGTGTTGAGCCTAGTGAACCATTTGTTGTTCGGGTCTAGGCGCAGCTCGTCCAGTTCAGATTTTTCCGTGACCACAGGCGCCGCCCAGCTCGTATCCTCGCCGAACTCTATTTCGCCCGCAACGAAGGCGCTGAATTCTCCTATGCCCATGTACGGAACGACAGATGGTATCCAATCATCTTCGATTCCGCGGCGGATCTCTGTGAGCTGTGCCTGGTACTCAAGGTAATCGTCGAGGTATGATTCCATATCGTGCTCGAAGTTGTATTGGTTGAGGATTGGCCCGCG
>DMOT01000329.1 GCA_003456765.1 Bacillota bacterium | reverse complement strand
TTTCTGTAGCGACCGGCCTTTTCCATTTTCTGTCCTCCTTCCCGGCTATGGCGTAGCCCTGGTGGCTATGATTGTTGCCAGGGGGAGCCCTGGCGGTGGGATGGAGGGTCTCCAAGACGGTTGTGAACGGGGGTGAGGGATTGAAGGAATATGCCGGGCGTCAGGGCAAGCGTGAAGGCCAGGGAAGTCCCATTAATAGGCGGGCTGCAGTGGTTGCCCTTGTCGCTGTCTGCATAATAGCTGTAGCGCTCGTTGTGTTGAAGCCTTGGTTCGGCACCAAAGTCTACGTATTCGCTGTGGTCGGTGATAGCCAGGGGCGGAGCGAGGTCTGGGAGATTGTAATGGACGGGGTCAACTCCGACCGTCCCGACTTCCTGCTTCACTGTGGAGACATGGTCGCATCTGGAACAAGAGCCCAATACGATGACTTCCTTGAGGGCGCAGAGAAGCTCAAGATGCCTTTGCATGTTGTTCCTGGAAACCACGATGTGCGTGGGGAGGGGAGAACGTGCTTCGCTGAACTGTTCAGGGATCCGCCTTACTACTCATTCGAGCACAAGGGAGCCAGATTCATAGGCCTTGATACATCCGAGGGGAGTATCGATAGTGTGCAGATGGAATGGCTCAGGGGCGAGCTTGCTGAAGATGGCCCAAAGTTCATTTTCATGCACATTCCGCTCTACGATCCCCGTCCCGGGGGCGACCACTGTTTCCTCGACCAGGAGCAAGCAGCAGAGCTCGAAGAGCTCTTTGGCGCAAGCCGCGTATTAGCTGTATTCAGCGGGCATGTCCACATGTTCAGCAATGCTGAACTTGACGGGGTGGAGTATGTGACTACGGGCGGCGCAGGGGCTCTGCTGTACGCCCCTGAGGACGAGGGCGGATTCTACCACTATGCTCTGGTCAAAGTCGATGGCGAGCAGGTCGAGATAGAAACCAGAAGGGTCGATGTGGAGTTCGAAGAAGCTTCTCTGACGCTGTTGGGCCCAGAGGGCAAGAAGGAACTGAGCCTCGGCCAACTGGCGCTGATGGAAACGGTTGAGGTTGAAGCGGCTTTCGAAAACAGATTCGGAAACCTTGGCGGGCATGGAATATACGTAGGGGTTCCGGTGATCTCACTCGTTGAAATGGTTGGAGGATTTGCCCCAGGCCAGACTCTTGTTGTCACATGTGACGACGGATATTCTCAGGACTACGCGTATGAGAATGTATATCCGTCTGATCAGTGGGCACAGACACAGGGCCCTATGATCTTGGCCTATGAGAAGGATGGAGCCACATCACCCGAGTGGCAGGAGTCGCCAAGGCTTATCATGGCGCCTCCCGACGGGGTATACAGCAATGACGATTGCGCCAGTACGTCCGTGCCCGGGCAGGGGTGGAATCTTTACGAATCCGCCGGAGCCAGGTGGGCGCGGAGTGTAACGCGCATTGAGGTTAAGGATTGACTCTGCAAGGTCAAATTGGAGGAGGTTATTGCATGAGGAAGAACCGTTTAGCACTAGCCATTCTGCTCGCTCTTGTAGTGGGCTTGATGGCGATGCCGGCTCAGTGGATGCCTGCAGAGGCCCAGAGCAAATGGCAAGTCGAGGTAGTATCAGGAGAGACACGCGTAGTTCTGACTGAGTCCGACCTCAACCGGATGAAGCCTGTATCGGCGAAGGCCGCTTTTCTGCGGACGACCGGACGGATAGAAGGGCCAGCGCTGTACAAGGGTGTACAAGTTGAAGAGATTCTCAAGAAGGTTGGGGGCATTGGCCCTGGGCAGGCTATCTGTGTCACAGCACGTGACGGGTATGCCATGACTTACAGCTACGCTCAGGTTGGCGGAGGGATTCTTACGTACGACGGTCAGCAGAGAGCTCTGCGGATCGGTGGCGTGACGATGTACCTTGCCTACGAGTCGGAGCGGGATACTGCTGACAAGCTTCCCAGGATAGTCTTTATGGACAAGGACAAGATGTCCATTACAGACGGGCACTTCTGGTCGAAATCCGTAGCGAAGATAGAGGTTGTTCCAGGGGTGGATGACTGGATCATCACCCTTGACGGACAGGAGAAGACTTCGTTTGACCGTGCAACCTTCGAGAGCACGATAACCTGTCCTGATACGCCTCACCCGGGAGTCAAGTGGGAAACAACCGAGAAGGACGGAAGCACTTCTGTATATGAAGGCCTTCCGCTTTGGGTATGGGTGGCCATGATGGACGGAGGGGATTCTGCCGCTGGCCACTACCGCTTCAATGATTCCCTGGCACGCAAGGGCTACAAGGTCCTGGTGATATCTAAGGACGGGTTCGCTGCGGAACTCGAGTCGAGCTTGATTGCCAGGAATGATGAGATAATCCTTGCCTACAAGAAGAACGGGAAGTACCTGTCGGAAAGCGACGGCCCCTTGCGACTGGTCGGAGGCGACCTGCCTTCAAAGAAGCACCAGGTGAAGCAGGTTGTTGAGATCAAGCTCCAGGGCATTTAGATGGATTAGTGAAATCTAGGAGTAGAATGGTTGCCGGCGCAAGCGCATGCCATCACGCGCGGCGCCGGCATCCTGGCGCTAAGGTTGAATTCTCATGGGGGGCTGGCGACTGATGAGCGCAGGACCGAAACGAAGAGCCTATTACTTCAGCACGCGAGATCTAGTCCTTATTGCAGTAGTAAGTGCCGCCGGGGGCGTTTTGAGCACGTACGTGGGATATCTGGGCAGTCTCATGAACAAGGCTGTCGGTGTGCCTTTTGGCGCAGGGCAATGGATGGCTGGCCTGCACGTTTTCTGGTTCGTTTTTGCCAGGGCGGCTGTGGGGCGCACCGGAGCTGCAACTCTCGCGGGCGTCCTCAAGGGGCTTGTTGAGATGTTCGCTGGCAGCACTCATGGTCTTCCCATTGTTCTTGTTTCTCTCGTTGAAGGATTGCTGGTCGATGCGGTGCTGCTGCCTGCAGGGAAAAGACCGTCGCTCGGGTCAATGTGCCTTGCCGGTGGGGTTTCGTCTGCTTCTAATGTCCTGGTATTCCAGGCTCTCTACTTCTCTGGCGTGTCGGTTGGGTATGTCGGGCTGATGACCGCCTTTGCTTTTGTGTCCGGAGCAATACTCGGCGGATATTTCGCTCGAGGGGTACTCGATGTTGTCTCGTCCGCTCGCGTTCTCAATCTTGACGAAGAGCCAGAGGGCGCAGGGCGCGCTCCATCTTTTCGCGTAATATCCACCCTTGTGCTTGCGGTGCTTCTGGCAGGCGGCGCCGTTTTCTATTACACGCAAGTCTTTGAACCGTTCTGGACCGGGCCTACGTGCCGAGTCGAAGGCATGGTGGAACGTTCCTATGAATACAGGCCCATTGATTTCGAAGATGACAGCGTAACGGTTACAGCCGAGCTTCAGGGTGCGGTCACCTATGTTCCCCCCACTGACTATACCGGAGTCCCCGTAGCCTCAATCCTTGAGCGTGCACACGTTCAGGAACCAGCTGAAAAGGTGCGTATTGTTGCATCTGACGGCTACTATGCAATATTCGACCTGGATGATCTGGCAGACCGGCCCGAGGTCATCCTCGTGCAAGACAAAGATACGTTGCGACTCGTTGCCGCGGGGTACGAGGGTGCCTACTGGGTTAGGATGGTTTCCAGGATAGTGGTGTGCGCCGATGATTGATATCTCAGGCCTGAACGTGCGGTACTACGGCTCTTCTGAGCTGACCCTGAGAGACGTCGCCCTGCAAGTAGGGCCCGGAGAGAGCGTCTTGGTGACGGGGCCCAGCGGGTGCGGCAAGTCTACACTGGCGCTTTGCGTGGCGGGCTTTATTCCACATGCGATCGGCGCTGAAGTCACGGGCAGCATACGAGTATGCGGGCTGGAACAGCGGGAGTCCAGTGTGTACCGGATTGCGCAACATGTAGGCCTCGTTCAGCAAGACCCCGAGGGGCAGTTCTGCACAATGCGCGTGGAGGATGAGGTTGCGTTTGGACCGGAAAATCTCCTTTGCCCGCCTTCTGTCGTCACAAGTCGCGTCAATCGGGCTCTTTCAATGGCGGGGGCATCGCACCTTAGGGATCGAAAGCTGACTGAGCTTTCAGGGGGTGAAAAGCAGAAAGTAGCCTTCGCTGCTGCGCTGGCAATGCAGCCTGAGCTTCTGATTCTGGACGAGCCCACAGCCCATTTGGACCCCGGGGCCACCAGGGAGATCATAGAGCTGGTCGCAAGAATGCGCCAGACAGATGCCGACCTTACCTTGTTGATTCTGGAACACAAGCCGTGGCGGTTTCGCGATGCTGCCCACAGGATGATTCGAATCAGCCAGGGCGCACTCTCATACGACGGGCCTATCGCCGATTTTGAAACTGAGATGCTCCATCGGCTTCCTGGAAAACGGGGCAGGCAACCTGGCTCAGCAGGGCGAGTGCTTGAAGTGAAGGGCCTCTGGCAGGGCTATGGCGACAGAACTGTGCTTCGCGACGTAGATCTGGAGGTTCGGCGCGGAGAGATCGTAGGCCTAATGGGCGATAACGGAAGCGGCAAAACGACTCTTCTCCATGCTGTCATGGGATTGCTGAAGCCTTCAGCAGGAAGGATACTCCATGAGGGCGTCGATATTACAGGCATGCCAGTATCAGATCGTGCCCGGCGGATAGGGTTAATATTCCAGAACCCTAACCACCAGCTCTTTACGGACCGTGTATGGGAGGAGGTCGTCATAGGCCCTCGGAGCCGTGGCGAGACTGAAGACGAGTATCGCCCGCGTGCGAAGGCCCTCATCGACAGGTTCGAACTTTCTGACTACTGCAGGACTCATCCCTTTTTGCTCAGCTTCGGGCAGAAACGCCGGCTTAACCTTGCATCGGTCATGGTATCCAACCCCAGTGTTCTCCTGCTTGATGAGCCCTTTGCCGGCCAGGATATTGCAAGGGCGTGCGATCTCATCCACATGCTCGATGAGGTTGCCGCCGGCGGTGTTGGAATCTTGATCGTAGGCCACGATCCTGACTTGATGATTCGGTGCTGCGACAGAATCCTCTTCATGCGGGAAGGCGAGATCCTGATAGATGCTGCAGCTCAGAACGTCGCGGCTGAGCTTGAAAGGATGGGCGAAGATGACTACATTCCCGGGAGACTCTAGTGGCTCGCTTGCAGCTCCGGCCACACTCAACCCCATTACCAAGCTGATCTTGCTGGTGTCGGCATGTGTTGTTGCTTTGCGGATTGAGGATCCTCTGCATGCCCTGGCCTTCTTCGGCTTTGTCATATTCGGACACGTCTTGGCGCAGGTCAAGCCCGCTATCCTGTGGCGGAGAACACGGGGCATACTCATCTTCAGCCTCATCCTCTTTGCCAGCCAGGTCCTGTTGGTCAAGGGTGTCGCCTGGGAAGTGCGAGTCGCCAATGGAGCCCTGATGTCGCTGCGATTTCTCAACATAGTCCTGTCAAGCCACCTGTTTGTGAGCCTTACGGGAGCAGAGGATCTTGCCTACGCTTTGATGCAGGCAGGACTGCCTTACAGGTACGGATTTGCCCTTCTTACCACGATGCGTTTTGTCCCGTATTTCAGGATGGAAGCAAATACGGTGCTCAAGGCGCAGATGGCGCGGGGAATGGGAGTGGATCGCCCAACTCCGAAGGGAATATGGCTGATGGCCAGGCACACTATCATTCCGGTGACAGTCACTGCTCTGAGCAAGGTTGATTCTTTGGCCGTATCAATGGAAGGCAGATGTTTTGGCCTTTATCCTGACCGAACCTACCGGCGAAGGATTCTCTTCCACTGGTGGGACGGAGCCGTGATTGGCGTAGGCATTGTAGTTGCCATTGCTTCATTCTACCTGCTCTGAACATGGTGGCCTCGTTGAACTGCAGTCGCATGGATGTTAACATGGTCATGCTGGATCGATTGGCCGGCAGATCGGTTGCGGAGGCGCATGTTATGGATTATGAGTTGATACTCTTTGATGCTGACGGGACTCTATTCGACTATGACAGGGCAGAACGGCATGCGCTTGAAAAAGCTTGCCGCATGCATAGGCTCGAATACAGTGAACGGCTGCTTGAGCGGTACCGGAAGATCAATTCGGCACTCTGGCGTCAACTTGAAGAGGGGTTTATCACATCTGCGGAGATCCGAGTGGAAAGATTCAGAAGTCTTCTTTGCGAGCTTGGCCTAGATGCTGCCTCCGCCCCGGAGCTGGCGCAAGATTATCTGTCGCACCTTGCACAGGGGGCCTACCTCATAGATGGAGCAGAAGAGATATGTCGCTACCTTGCTCCCAATTACAGGCTGGCCATATTGACAAATGGAATCCAGGAAGTGCAGACATCAAGGTTCCAGGCTTCCCCGCTTGTGCCCTATTTCGATAGGCTGATCATCTCGGAGGAGGTCGGGTTCAGCAAACCCCGCCCCGAGATCTTTGAGTATGCAATGAACGCTCTGGGCCACAGGTGCCGTAGCACAACCATGATAGTGGGAGACTCACTCACCTCCGACATGCGCGGGGGCATCAACTACGGTATAGCGACGTGCTGGTACAACCCTCAGGCCCGGGAAAACGACATGGGACTTGAGGTTGATCATGAGATATATTCCCTGGACCAATTGGGACGCATTCTATAGCAGGGATCTTTCGCCGCCTGCCCTCTGATGCACCTGCCGGGCAATAGGCTGAGGAATGCTACCCGCTCAACACCTGGATGGCCCTGGCGGCCCAGCCGCTGTCTGCAAGAAGCGCCCTTCCAACTCCGACCAGATCTGCTTTGCCCTGGCGGACAAGCAAGTCAGCAGCCTGGGGAGTCGTCACTCCGCCTGTCACCATCACTGGAAGATTAACCACCCCTTTTATTGCCTCAGAAAGCGGGGCGAAGTACCCTTCTCCCGAATACCCCGGCAGACTGGATCCGCCAAGGCCGCCTGAAACATCTATGGCGTCTACACCTGCCCTGGCCAGTTGGGGCGCTGCCCAGCATGCGTCATTAACCGTCAGCCCTCCAGGAACCCCGTCGTCTGCCCCAAGCCTGTAGAACACGGCGATGTTGGGGCCGACTGCTGAACGGACTGCCTCTACGGTTTCCAGGGGAAAACGGAGGCGGCCTTCTCTGCTTCCTCCATATTCATCTGACCTGATATTGGTCAGGGGAGAGAAGAACTGGTTCAGCAGGTATCCATGGGCTCCATGGAGTTCAACCATGTCAAAGCCGGCAGCTGCTGCGCGCCTGGCTGCGCTTGCAAATGCCTCAATCAGACTCGGTATGCTGCTGGGCGCGATTTCCGCAGGAAGATCGTGATCAGGCGAAAGCGGGATAGCTGAAGGGCCCAGAGGCTTGCGTCCTATTGTGCTGCTGCGGGTAGCTGCGCCGGAATGAGTAATCTGAATGCCGACTGCGGCTCCGGCGGCATGGATGCGATGAACCAATTCCCTGAGGGGGCCGACATGGTCATCACTGTATATCCCCAGCTGCCTTTCGCGGTACTTGCCTGACTCAAGTACATATGTATGCTCTACTATGATTAACCCTACGCCTTGCTCAGCCCGTTCTTGGTAGTACTCGAACGTAGCTTCAGTGGCCATGCCCTCCAGAGTTCCCGAATTGCTGGCCATGGGCGGCATGACTATACGATTCTTCAGGTGCGTGTTTCTCACGGAGAGCGGAGACAGCAAATGTAACAACGTGAGGGACCTCCCATCTTGATTTTGTCCGCAGTCCCTACTTGTAGAGGCAGAGATACGCGACATCCCCGACTGCTTCTACGTCAAACGAACTCCCCGGGGGGACCACAAAGGTTTCACCCGGGCTATAATCCCGCGCTCTGCAGCTTCCGGGGAGAACTGCCCTGAGAAGGCCCGAAATCACTGTCATATGTTCTTCAGACGATGTGGAAAACGTGTAGTTGCCGGGCTTCATGACGCCGACAGTTGCGGGAGTTCCTTCAACTTGAAGAGATAGGCTCTGAACCTTGCCTTCGAAGTATACACTGTGTTTCATACCAAAGGCCTCCTTGCATGTTACGCGAGTTTGGTTGTTTTCGGCATAATAGAAATACAGAGAACGGCAGCGAAAATGTCACAGGAGAAATTGAAGATTAAAAAGGCATAACCACCACGCCACAAGAATATCTCCCTAGATTTGGATGTGACCAATAGGGGAGGTAACGTGGAGTGATCGCTATGCCTGTACAGTATTATATCAAGCATGCCTTCGAAAACGAAGGTGCATCTATCAGCGAAATTGCCAGGAAAGTCGACGTGTGTTGGAGAACGGCGGCAAAATATGCTTACAAGGAGGACTGGAATGAATCGCCGCCTACGGTTAGAAAGAAGCGTAGGCCTGTAATGGATCCCGTGGCAGACATTGTAGATACCTGGCTGCTTGAGGATCAGTTGCTGCCGAGAAAGGATCGGCGAAATGCTGCAGCCATTTACAGTGAGCTAAGAGAGAAGCATGGCTTCGAAGGCAGTGAACGCACAGTTAGGGAGTATGTTCGAAATCGGCGGAAAGAGTTGCTCAAGGAAGAACCCGAACCCACGGCCTACGTTGAACTCGTGCACGAACCTGGAGAAGCCCAGGCGGATTTCGGAACAATCCGCTGTGTTCGGGATGGAAAGATCGTAGAAGCCAAGGCGCTTGTTCTTTCGTTTCCATGGTCAAACGCTGGCTTTGCGGTTCCAATGCCATCAGAGAACGGTGAGTGCCTTCTGGAGGGTCTTCGCCTTCTGTTTGAGCAGGCAGGGGGTGTGCCGCAGAGGCTAGTATTGGACAATGCGACGACTATGGTAGCAACCATAGGGAAGGGCGAAGAACGCACGCTTACGGAGGCGTTCATGCGCTTTCAGCTCCATTATCGCTTCGATGTTGATTTCTGTGCGCCAGCTCGAGGCAACGAGAAAGGAAATGTTGAAAACAAGGTAGGATACTCACGTCGGCAATGGCTATGCCCTCTTCAGCCCCTCAACAGTTTCGAGGAGCTCGGCGAACAACTAGCAATTAAGGCTATCCGCGACATGGATCGCATTCATTACAAGAAGGGCAGGACTATAGCCGACATGTGGCGAGAAGAGCAATCAGCGTTGCTGCCGCTCCCAAGCGTTCCATTCGAAGCTGTGCGGCTTGATGCTGCAGTATTAAACAACTATGCTCAATTCCGCTTCGAGTCGGAAACCTATTCAGTGCCACAGGGGAGACCACGGCAGAAGGTTTTGCTCAGTGTGTATTGGGATCGCATCGAGGTGCGGAACCGGGAAGGCGAAGCGCTCACAACGCTGCCAAGGCACTACATGCTCAAAGAGCAACCAATTGACTGGCTGGCCCATTTTGAGATCTACTCACGTAGGCCACGAGCTGCCGTGCATTCAGCTATGTTCCGCTATCTTCCGAAGGCGGTCCAAGCCTACCTCAAGGAGGCGAATGCATCGGAACGGTCAGCTAGAGTGCGGTTCGTGAGAGACATGCTGAAGATGTATTCCATAGACGAAGTAGCTGAGGCGCTTGAGGCGTTGCCAGCCGATAGGCGCGCCAACCCCGCGAACGTTGAGCTCAAGCTGTATGCGCTTAACCCCGAAAACGGGCTTCCCGAACCTATTGCCGAGGGATACACGCCAATTGAAGTAGCAGCTTACAATCCAGATTCCGCAGTCTACGACAAGCTCTTGCCTGCACGGGCTGAAGGAGTGGTCAAGGCATGACAGACTCTTTGCTTCAGAAGCAGTGTAAGATGCTCAAACTCGGTTCGGTGAGCCAGACTTACAATGAAATACCCTTTGAAAGCAGAGAGCAATTCCTGACTGATCTATTTGCAGAAGAGCTAAGAAACCGAGAGAAGAATCGAAACCGGCGAAGGTTGAAGCGTGCAGGGTTTCCGCAAACCAAGACGCTGAAGGAGTTCTCCTGGGACAACATCATATTGCCGCCCCAAACCACGATAGAACATCTAACCGAACTGAGGTTCATCGATGAGAAGGAGTCCCTGATTTGCATGGGCGGCGTGGGGACAGGCAAAACTCATCTTGTGATAGCGCTGGGGTTTAAGGCTGTCCTCAGCGGAAAGGAGGTCCGATTCTTTCAGACAGTTGATCTGGCAAACCGCTTGCTGGAGAAGAACGCAAAAGGGACTCTTGGAAGCTTAATACGCGATCTCGAATCATGCGATCTGCTTATCGTGGATGAACTGGGCTTCTTACCTCTACCCCGTCACGCAGCAGAGCTCTTGTTCCAAGTAATCGCCAGCTGCTATGAGCGCCGAAGCGTAGCCATCACTACGAACCTTGAGTTCGGACAATGGAACACGGTAATCAACGACAGCCGGCTCACTGCCGCGCTCATTGACAGGCTTGTTCATCACGGACATGTGCTTGCATTCACAGGGGAAAGCTACCGTCTACGGCACGCCCTCTCCCAATTGCATGTCCCAGATGACGTTGGAGGTGCCCACCCCCAACAAAACACTATTTACAAAAACGACCCGGCCCAATAGGGCCCTGAGATCCGACCCCGGGCGTGGTGGTAGCCTATGCACTTTTTGACTGCCGAACTATGAACTTTTCGATTGCCAAACAGAGCCCAACGCCGTCCATCTCTTGTTAGTCATTATGTAGAGGCCTCCTCAAAATCGCCCTTCGTCCTATGAAATCTCCTCTTCCGTTTCCTTATCCTTGGCCACGTTATCCTTGCCCAGCACATCTTGGACTCCCCATTTGGCCACTCGCACAATCAACCGTTCGCCCTGGCTGGCGATATTGAGCAGCACTGCATCGTCCTTGATGTCGACTATCTCTCCGTATATTCCGCCAATTGTTGTTATCCTATTTCCCTTGCGCAATCCCGCAATCATCGCATCACGCTGCTGTTGCTGCTTCTTCTGTGGCCGGATTATCATGAAGTAGAAGAGCAACATCAGTACGACGAACGGGAGTAATGCTCCTAACAGGCTTGGGGCCTGCCCTGCTTGTGCTTCCATACGCTGCTTACCTCCATTTTCCCATTCAGGTTGTGTCCTAGTTATTATACCAGATCCGCCATTGTTCCTTCCTGTATTCCGAAAAAGTGCCCTTAATTATCGCTGAACGAATTTCTTCCATCATCCTCACAAGGTGCCTGAGGTTGTGTATGGA
>DMOT01000330.1:3678-5894 GCA_003456765.1 Bacillota bacterium | reverse complement strand
GCTCGTCTCGCCATCTGGATAGCAAGAGAGAATCATATGGCCCGGGGCGCCTATGTCGACTGAATTGGGTCCATAGTTCGAGAAGTTGGCCAGTTTATCGTTCCACTCGGTTGCTGCCACTGAGATCACATTCGGCAGATCATAGGAAGACGGATAGTGCGGAATTATGTCACAGTCTACGCCTTCGTTTCCAGCCGCGGCAATGAACAGCATTCCCGAGTTCTCTATCGCCTCCTCAAGAGCCCTGCTGTATGAGCCGCCTCCCCAGGAATTGCTGGTTAGCGTAGCGCCCATCATCTTGGCGTAGTTCAGGGCCTTGATCGCGTCGCTGGTTCTGCCGCCGCCCGGGCCCAGGAATTTGCAGGACATTATCTGGACGTCCCATGACACGCCCGCGACGCCACCGTGAAATCCGTCTTCGACTGCGTTGTTGCCACGAGCACCGATGATCCCAGCGCAGTGGGTGCCGTGGTAGTCTTCATCTCCGTCCTCATGATAGATCGTGTTGTCATCGTAGAAGAAGTCCCACCCGTAGATGTCGTCGATATAGCCATTGCCATCATCGTCTACGCCTGGCTCGCCATAGAGCTCAGCCTCGTTCACCCACATGTTTGGCGCCAGGTCGGGATGGTAGTACTGTATGCCCTGGTCGATGACGCATACGATCACATCTGACGCATCAGTCCGAATGTCCCACGCCTCGGGGGCGTCGATGTCGGCATCGTCTAGAGGAACATGGAACCATCTCTCTGTAGCTCCCTTGTAGCCAGTGTTGTGCATGTTGTACAAGTATCCCAACTGGAATAAACGATCGTTGGGCATCACATTCGGGTACCACAGGTAGTTGGGTTCAGCGTACTCTACGAATGGTCCAGCCTGGTAGATTAGCACGGCTTCCTCAACCGACATAGTTGGGGCAATTTTGACTCTGTAGATATCTGCGATATCGCTTACAGGGATCGCCTCAACAACTTCCGCGCCAAGTCTAGTGTTGAGGGCCTGAAAGTCACTTTCCACAGCCTCCGAACTTGCTTCGGCTACTGAGATGTATCCCCTGAGCTTGACCAGAACCTCTCCATCCACCCACTCTGCATCCATTCCCCCTCTTGAAACAGGGATAACCGGGAATGGGTCTGGGCCAACATCGATGGAGAGCATTGAACTAGGCGCGGCGGAAACAGCGAACGCAGATACGATCGCCATAAGAATTCCTATGAGCAAAGCGCGCCTTAAGCTAGAAGATCTCGACACATGTATTCCCCCCTCATCGAATGTTCGAAAACCACTGATGCACTCTTGGCAGAATGCGTGATGACACCCTCGGCACATATCACCCCCCAAGGCAAAGTGTTGGAATAGCAAGTCTTCTTAGACTAAGCGATACTCCTATTCTCCATACACCGCCAATTTTCCTCCCATGTTATTTAGATATGCCCACTTCGCGGATTACCTTCCATAATACCGACATCTCTCTGTAGTAATAAGTAAGGGGGTTTCTCCTTTGGGGAGATGGATCAGTGTGGATTAGTTGAGGAATGGAAATCAGCAACAAGGAGGACATCAGTGTAGCCAGGGTGCTGCGCTCCCACGAATTACACTAATGCATGAGGCATCCTACATGAAAAGCGAAGCAGTAGAGAGAGGAGGTCACCGAGAGAGGCTTGTAGGAACGCATTCAACGCGGCTGCCTTGAGAAGCAACCGGGGCTGCACTCTTCTATCCTCCCAGATGCGCCAACCTGGCTCGCGTGACCCTGAATGGCAGCGCAAAAAGAAGAACTACGTACGCAATCTGGGCCAGCACCACCGGCTGCGAAGCATGCATAGCCTGGGCAAACGCCTCAGAGTAGTTCGGAATAGCCCACCATTGATCTATTCCGAAGGCGAGGATTGCTGCAAGCCCTGCTCTCGACAAGATCATCACGGCGCTGCGTGCAAACGCGGCTATGGCACCTGCTCTGCGATCCCAGTTATAGCAGGCAGTGAGGTACACCAGGGCTTCAAAGGCTGCCAACTGCCATGCCTCCACTCCCTGCAAGTCTCTCATATCATTGGAAAACACGAACGCTGCCACAAGGCATGCTATGATCACAAGAAGCAAGACCGTGTATTGCATAATAGATCTGGGATTCACTCTCAAGCCTAACGCCCCGTCTCTGAAATCATCAATCAAATTCGCATCTGCTTCCACCGGCCGCCCCGAAAGCGCAGTGCTGA
>DMOT01000330.1:2467-3507 GCA_003456765.1 Bacillota bacterium | reverse complement strand
ATCTGGGCCAGCGCCATGATCCGCAAGACCTCTGCGCCCATTCGGATGATTTCCAGGTCGGGCCCGTACAACCTCATCAGGGCCTCCGGAAAGATGAAAAGAACCGCGCCCATAAGCCCCATCACAGTTGCGCTCATCTTCCATGATTCTACCCCCGCGCGCTCAGCCACATCCGGCCTGTCAGCCCCGAGCGCCTGTCCTACCATTGTGGTAGCTGCCACGGCGAAAGCGAACCCGGGCATGTAAGAGATGCCCTCTGCATTGATGGCAATTGCGTGCGCCGCATAGGCTGCTGTGCCCAGGGCTGAAACTATCCTCACATAGAAAGATATCCCAAGGCTGAGGCTTACACGTTCAAGGGAAGCCGGCAGTCCAACGTTGAATATCCTGCGAATGAGATCGGGGTCAAACCGGAACCTTTCGCCCGCCGTGCGCACGGCGATCCTGCCTTTCCCGGAAAGCACATGAAAGAGAAGCATTGCAGTGCCGATAGTACGCGCGATCGTCGTAGCTAACGCAGCGCCGGTGACGCCCAGTGCGGGTGCGCCGAAATTGCCGTATATGAGTATGTAGTTGCCCAATATGTTGGCAAGATTGAGGATAATGTTGACCCTCATGGGATACCGCGTATCGCCCGCTCCCCGGAGGGCAGACGAGGTTACCATGTTGATGACGAGCATGAACAGCCCCGGCATGAGAACACGCATGTAGCTTTCAGCGTAAGGCACAACGTCGGGGCCTGCCTTCATGAACCCCACTAGCTGGGGAGTGAAAATGTAGCCTAAAAGTGCAAACAGTGCTGCTAGGATGCTCCCCACTGCAAGAGATTGAGCTGTAACCCGGTTGGCACGGCGCCTGTCCCCGGCCCCAGTGAACCGGGCCACCAGTGCAGTTGTGCCCACCCCAATGCCCATGAAGAAACCCTGGATGATGCGGAATGGCTGGTTCGAAAGCCCAACAGCTGCAACGCATTCCGCCCCCAGCCTGCCCACCATTATCATATCTGCCATCTGTGTGACAGTCTGGAGCACCAACTCGGT
>DMOT01000330.1:0-2174 GCA_003456765.1 Bacillota bacterium | reverse complement strand
AGCCGTATCTATGACGCCAACGCAGTTCAGCGCATCAGACCCGCTTCTCTTTCCACGATTCCACGCCAACTCATCTACAGCAGGCCCTCCACAACAGGAGATGTCCGCGTCTATTAGAACATCATCTCTGTCTGATCGTTCTGTCATGGTAGAAACTCTCCCGTCTGTAACTCCTGCCCCGAGGCCATGAGAGCTCGTCGCTCATCAGTCCCGGGGCCACTTCCATACTGGCACCAGCCTTCTCGCCATCCCGCCCGGCGGAAATGGAACAGGGTCAGAGCGCCGCCCCAGGCATCGCGCCCTGACTCCATGAACGGGCCTGCGAATCAGAATCTCGAAGCTAGCTCCAGACCAACCACCTTCGTGCGCAGGTCATATCTTGCGCTCAAACTGGAGATAAAGCCTTCATTGAAATCCAAGCCCACGGCGAACGCAGCCCAATCTATAGGCCGAAACAGTTCAGGGCCATCATAGTTCTGCTCACTCATGATAGGAGCGCAAACCTTAAGTTTCAGGTCTGCCCTCTCCCCAAGTGAAAGCCATCCAGTTCCGGAAATCCAGGCGTGTTCTGAGCCCGATCCTCCTTGCACAACAAGGTCTATTTCCGCTCCAGATCTGTCTGTAACATCGGCCCGGAAAGTAAGCTTCGACAGGAGCATCACTCTTGGCCCCCCAAAAGCCAGGCCTGAATAGAACCTTATTGAGACCCCAAGACCCTCTGGGCTGTATCTTGCGATGTACCCTATGTCTGATCGCCAATCAGGCTCGCCAAGCTCCCTCATGTATCCTATTCTCCACGAGTCGGCCCTGGTGCGAGAGCTTTGGAGAGCTCCGACCACATCAATCCAGCCTTTGCCCGCAAGATCCCTTCCTGGATCCTCAACCCAGCTGTCCTGTCCGATGAGGCGAGCGGGTCGCGTGTCGAATCCGCTCGGTATCGCTCCGAAATCGGCCTTGAGGCCTATGCGGGCCGTGGATCCTGTAGCCTCGCCAACCACTGCCGCCATCGGCCCAGTTCCAAGGTCCTGGAGATATGCCATGACTGAGCCTTCAGCCGCAGCCATGAGGCTGAATACTCTGGCCATCTCACCACCGAAGCCGAAGGTGTAAGCCGCAGATCCCTCGAGGAAGGCGGGCGAACTCGGGCTTACCGCTCCGCCCAGCTTGAGTGTAGCTCCACGCCACTCCAGATCAGACGCAAGCCCAAGCCAGTCCAGCTTGAGGCCTGGCAGGCTATCGTCTGATGGAAAGAGTGATAGGCCTCCAAAAAAGACAGGAGTTCCCTCCACGACAGTCACTTGAGCCGCGTTCGCTACTGAAGACCCTAACAAGATGGCAATAACCAGTAGCGCCGCGGTGGTCCACTTCTTGCTATCCTTCAATTACCGTGCCCCCTTTGCGGCTCAGCCTCTGGGCAAGCTCATCCATGAGTTCGTAAACGATCGGAACCACAAATAGCGTCAGGAATGTGGCGGTCGCCAGGCCGCCTATGACCGTGATTGCCAGCGGCTGCTGGAGCTCAGAGCCTGCTCCATGGCCGATGGCCAGCGGCACAAGACCCAGAATCGTGGTCAGCGCAGTCATGAGGATTGGCCTCAGGCGCGCTCGGCCCGCTTTGCGCACCGCTTCACCGGTTGTCATCCCTCTCGCCTTGAGTTGGTTAATGAAGTCCACCAGCACGATGCCGTTGTTCACAACTATACCAGCAAGTATTATCAATCCAATTATCGCAGTAATGCTCACGCTCTGGCCTGTCAGGGTCATAAAACCGATCGCCCCAATGCCCGCAAGCGGGAGCGTGAACATGACTATCAGGGGATAGAGCAGAGACTCATACTGCACGGCCATCACCATGTAGACCAGAACTACGGCAATCCAACCCGCCAGACTGAGTTCGGAAAAAGCCTCATTGACGACACGGGTCGTGCCGCCTAGCTCAACTGAGTAGCCGTCTGGCGCCTCAACCTCGCGGGCTGCAGCGAGAGCCAGCTCCCCTGCATGCGATTGTTTCATCCCTTCAAACGCTATCTGCACGAGGCCATAGCGCCTGCCATTGCTCCTGCTTATCGTTATGGGGCCCTCCACGATTTCAGGGGTCACCACTCTGCCGACCAGAACCTCATCAGACGGAGCAAGCATTGTAGGTATCGAGCTCGAGGCAGTCCGCGCAGCCG
>DMOT01000216.1 GCA_003456765.1 Bacillota bacterium | reverse complement strand
GCTTTCGCGTGCATAGGCTACAACAGCGCGTTTCCCGGCCTTTCTCCTGACGGAGAATGGGCAGTCTACTCAAAGCCGGAATTCGACGCAGGCCCGTACCTAAGGCGCGACCTTTACATCCGCAACCTGGAATCGGGAGCAAACACCAGGCTCACATGGGGTGAGCGCGCATGTTACGCCCGCTTCAGCCCTGATGGCAGAGAGATCTATTTCGCCAGAATCGAAGGTCACGACGGCAGCTCTGCCCTGTGCGCCATCGACATTGCCACGGGAGAACTCCGCACCGTCCGCTCATTCGCCCAATGGCGGGGCGCCATACATTCCTTCGCGGTTTCCCCCGATGGCCGCAGGATAGCCATGGCCATATGGAGGCCTGGCGGTCAACAGGACATTTACTTGATGTCCCGGGACGGCGGAGAGCTTGTCCAAATCACGTCTGATGCGGCGCAGGATTGCGACCCGACATGGACGCCCGATGGACGGCACATCCTCTTCAGCTCAGATCCTGACGGGATCTACAACATTTACTCCGCCGACACCCAGACCGGCGAAATCCGAAGGGTCACCAATGTGCTGTCAGGTGCGTTCTTCCCGGCAGTCTCTCCGGACGGAGCGCGGCTCCTATTCGTTGGGTACGGAAAGGATGGCTACGACCTGTTCATCGCGAATCTTGACATCGCCTCAGCGCGCCCTGCACCGCGAAAGCACGATCCCATTCCGGCTCCAGAGCCGTACCCGGAATATAGCGGCGAGATAAAGCCTTACACACCGCTTGCCCACATGACCCCCAAGTGCTGGCTTCCAACCTTCACAGGCGATACTCTGGGACTGGTGTTCCTCGGACTCGACCCGGTAGGCTTCAGGTCCTATGTTGCCAGCCTTGGAGTGGACCTGGCCAATGCCGGCCCCAGTTACGAGCTGGTCTACGCAGACCAGCAGTACTCGCGCTTCCCATGGACCGCTGCCGTCTCCGGTGGTCCCAAGGGCAACGCGCAGAGCATTGCCATGTCGTTTCCGATATGGCAAGACCCATCATTCTCAGGCGGGCTCACCCTTGGCTACAATCACAGTTTCCACACAGGAGAGCATCTTCATCTCCTCGTCGCCGAGGGCGACCTGTCTAAGACGATCGGACACGATTTGTTCCGATCCACCACGAGCCTGCACACCGAGACTGCCCTGGCCTCCGACGCGTTGTCCGGTCCGTGGACGCCTGGAATATCCCTTGAGCTAGCGAACTCCATTCGCCTTCCAATGTTGAGGGACAGCCGACTCGTAGTCCAGCTGGGGGCAGGATGGACTGGCTCCGACAAGCCTGCAGACAGGCTCTACATAGGTGGACATGAAGGGGAATACCGTGTCAGAGGAGTTGAACACGGGTACGACTCAGGAACGCATGTCCTACTTGGAAGCGCAGAATACGTTGTCAAGCTGGTTCCAATCGAGAGGAGCCCTGGCTCAGCCAGCATCTTCATCGACGACCTCCAGGCATCCGTTTTCGTTGATGCCGGTTCAGCCGGGCAGCAGTTCACGCTGGCCAGCTTGGTGGCAGGCGTCGGGGTTGAGCTTGGGGTTTCAGTAGTCCCTGGCTATACAGACGCCAGGGCGCTGTTCTCCATCGGACTTGCCAGGCCGATAGCGTGGGGGCAAGAGGCGCCCAGGCCTCAATCGGACTTCACGATCTATCTGAAGCTGTCAGGTAACCCTTTATAGCAGACACAATTGCCAGGGCGCGCCCAGGGCTGGCTGCCTGTCGCGCGCCTTGCCTTCATGACATGCCCATGTGGCGCTGCATAATGGAGACGAGTTTGCTGGCGTACTTCGGGTCTGTCGCATACCCTGCGCGCTGAAGCTCCCAGGCAAACGCAACCGGGTCGTCCCTGACTGCCAGGGCCGAAGCGTAGCGTGGAGCCTCGGTGAGCAGGGATGCATAGTCGGTAAATGATTCCGCGTAGTCGTTGTAGGCTCTGAATTTGGCCTCTACATGAACCGGCTTACCCTTGATGTAGTCAATATCGTTCGCCACAACTGAGCCTGCCGGGCCCTCGCCCTTTATGTTGAAGAGGTTGAATGCTTCCTGCCCCGTGTGCTTGTCGCGGATAGGGCTCCTGAGCCAGCCAGTCTCCAGAGCAGCCTGGGCCAGCATGATCTCTACGGGAATCCCCGTCTCGTCAAAAACCTTCTCAGCATGGGGCCTGAGCAACTCGAAAAACTCCTGGGGCATCACTGCGCCATGCACCTCCCTCAATCTCGTCAAGAATAATCTATGCAGAGATTGCGCCCGCAGTCGACTGCTATAGGCATCTATCCCCAAGAGCACAGGTAAGTGGCACAACCGCCGGCCCATAGGTGCTGTCCAACTATGCGGTTGGCGAAGACAAAATGCCTTCGGCTCCACCGCCGAGCCAAAACCGGCCCCGCATACATAGCTTGACGCCGGAAGGCATTCGCCTCTGTGCGGGCAGGCCCTGGCAGCGGCCAAGCCGATCCAATCGGCCGACGTGATGGCCTGGGCTTCTCTAGGCAACAGGGACAGCTGCGGCATGGAAGTTTCGGATACCAGCCGCAAAATGGGACAGCGCGTATGGGCGCAAGAGGCGCCCTTACTGCCTCAGCACGCCCACAGGGCCTGACTTCTTTATGAATCCTTCCAGAGCAGCCCAGGGCAAGAAGGCTACATAGGTTCCTTCAGCATAGCATCCCATCTCATAGGGGCCAAAGTAGAAGTCGATTCCAGCAGGGCTTACAGTGAACCTGTCCAACAGCTTGGGATCTACCTCAGTAACCTCTCCCTGGATTATCCAAGCCGCCTCCTGCTGCCTCAAATCCGCGATCACTAGCTCCGACACTTTCGTCTCCCAGTTGCTACCCTTCAGGAATATGTCGTCGAGACCAAACCTTGTTGCGCCGGAAGACGACAGCAGCAAGTTGATCGGATCATACCATGTCATGCCATGGGCGCCGCCGGTGTACCCATATGTCTCCTGCATCATGCTGATAACTCTGCTCGAGGCATGTCTGATGCCCACGCGGATTACGCATTCCCAGTATGTACCAGCCGAGCAGAAATCCGGATGTATCTCGGGAAACAGCTCAAAGTCCTCTTCCACCGAAGACCAGAGTTGTTCGTCGACTATCCGTTGCACCGCTGCCATGCTCTTGTTGCCCCTCTCGTAGTGGAAGACCGGGCGTTCAAGCCATACATAGAGAAACCCCCTCCTCATTTCCTGGGTTTGCACCATCTCAGAAACGAGTCGAAGGGAAAACGGATACTCCTTTGTTCCGTCAGCATTAGTCCACGTTCCCTGCCATTCGCTGGCGAACGGGTTGAAGTCGAATACCCATTCTCCTGTAATCTCGCCGTCGGCAGTCATTTCGCGGACGCCAAATGCCCCTCCCCTGTTCACTCCATCAAGCTGAAGCGAAATACCGTATGAGTCATACCAGTACTGGCCCGATACCTTTGAACCCTCAACAATCAGATCCATCTGCACAGGCCATTTCCCGTCGATCTCACCTGCCAAACGGTAGCGGAAGGGCTCGATGGCAGATACGGGTGACGCTGCGGCCAGTATTACCAATCCAATAGCAAGCAGAGTAAGGCTACTCCGTCGGATCTTCATTAGCATCCCTCCAGTATAGTGTTGCAAGCTCATCATATCACTAATGCTACACACAACCGGGACCCGTGGAAACGCAACACGGCAGAGAATTCTCTCTGCCGTGTTGCCTAGCGAAGGTAGGTCTGCACGACGCCACTGACAGGCATTACTGGGCGTCTATCTACCTATAATTATCACAACTCATGTTTCTCCATCCCACCGAGATAATCCTTCTCATGCACAGTAGCGCCTAATTTCGACCTCAGCTCAGTGAATATGCCTGTTCGCTCACTGTTCCATCTCTCAAGCCCCTCAGGCGAATCAGGCGCCTCAGAGAAGAGCTTGTATAGCCTGTCCGCAGAATCGATAACAAACTTGACTTTCAGAAGAAGCCCTGCATGGCCTATTGCTGAGAAGAATGACGAGATCTGCTTCCCGGCCCCCACCTCAAACGGCTTGTCGTTCCACAAGGCTTCAATCTGCTCCGATCCGAGAATCCCCCGGGCAAGGAGGATATCCAGCTCGTCGTTGCTAATGCTCTGACACATGATGCGAATCGCATCAAACGAAGCAAGAATTGCTCCAAGCCCTCGTTTCCATTGGACGTCATACTCCCATAGGGCCTCTCGGCTCACATCCTGTTTCTTCACGGCTCGGGCTGCAACCTCGCCAGCGATGTCGCCGGCCAGGAGCCCCGTGTGCCAGCCGTAGCCAGTAGATGGCCGAACCTGGCACGCCGCATCCCCAACCGCCATGAATCCATTGGCGGCTAACTGCGGCTGGCAAGAGCGAAGCGGTATGTACATTGGATCGCCGCTTCCCCTGGCCATGCATTCAGGCCCGATAGCCGGGTTGTCAGCTGCGAAATCCTGCACCGGCTTGACCGGTCCGGGGTTCCCTGGACAGTCCTGAACGCCTATGCCGATATTGGCCCAATTGTTCTCTTCGCGAACGATCCACAAATATCCTCCGTGATACCCTAGATAGTCATAGTACCCGCGGTATTCTGGGGGAGGACAATCGCTCGACTCCCCAACTATTCTGCGAACTTCCCTGTAGCCCAGGACTACGTCCTCGCCGTACTGCGGATCCTGCACAAGGATCTCGCGTGGCAGATTCCTGCGGATCACCGCGTAGAACCCTGAAGCATCCACCACGACTCTCGCGCGAAGCTCCTCTTCATCGCCCCTGCCGTCTGCGTCGCAGGAATCGAGATGCTTGACGCGCACGCCAACAACATAACCATCTTCAATGACAGGGCCCAATACCTGAGCTCTGTACATGAACTTGACACCGGCATCAGCTGCATATCCCGCGAGCCTCTGCCCCACCAGGCGACGGCTGAAAAGGACGTTAGGCACTGGCGCCTCCACCCGGTGTTTCTTGTTTGGCGACACCAGGGTGAGCACATCCCCTGTATCGTCCAGCTCCTTGCCTGACGGAAGCGGAATTCCCAACTGCTCAAAGACATAGGGCGGGGTAGAGTCGTAGCTGATCTTCTTGCCTATGTCATCTGCCGCCCGCTTATCGACGAGCAAAACCTTGCAGCCGTTCTCCGCGGCCGTCTTTGCAGTCCAAAGGCCGGCGCTTCCACCGCCCACTACAATCACATCATACACAAGGCGACCCTCCTCGCAGCAACAGTCATTATTGCCAGCGCACTCCATGCGCGCCAGCGCTCTTTGGCGCTTATTCTATCTCCTCGACATCCAGCGGGAACCTGGCCATCAGCTCACAGTCATTCTCGCGGATAAGGATAGGACACTCGTACCTAAACCCGATATTCTCATCAGGGCAGGCATACTGCACTGCACAGATCAGCATCTCGCCAGCTCGGTACGAGTGGTTAGGATCTGTCCAGTACTTGATGGGGCCCGTGTTGAGCCCTATTCTCCACTCATCCCCCATCATTCCGATTCCATGTTCAAATCCCGGGACTACATACTCCACAAACCCGCGCTCCTCCGCCATCGCCATCACCATGTTGGCCAGCCCCAGCGGAGTGGCTCCCTCCTTGTAGTTGTCGAGGCACATCCTCACAACGTCAAGGTAATTGCGTGCGTGCCATCTCATCCTGTCGGTCACAGGCGCTATCAGGTAGTTGTAGGCATAGTCCCCAAGGCCCAGCCTGTACATGGAATGCAGATCGACCATGAGGGAATCTCCCGGCTGAAGCTCTCTGCGTGTAGCGGGTGTGCATGCCCCTCCCGCGTATCCCGTGCGATAGCCTGAAGCTATCTCGTTTCCGGCAGTAAATGACCACGCCCACTCGCTGCCGGCCTGCCTCATGGCATGTTCCGCAATGCCCGCAATCTCTGTCTCCGTCTTGCCTCTCCAGCCTCCGTCAACAAGCGCCGACCTTACAGTCTCATGGCCTATGTCAGTGTAGCGCGAGGCCTGGCGGAAACGGTTGACAGTCCCCTCGTCCTTGATGAGCGAAAGCTTGTCCGCAATAATATGGGCGTTGACGAACTCAAAGTCCGGCAACGCCGCAGTGAACATCTCATACTCATACTGGCTGAGATTGCCCTCAGGCGTGTAGTTCGAAAGGCCCGTTTCGTAGGCGAGCCTCCCTTTCTTGATCTTGAGCGCATACAAGATAAAATCAGAAATCTGCGTGATCTGGTCCTGACCGCCCAGGGGAGCGTAGCCCCTCACATTGTCCTCGGGAAGCCAGGTGTCGTCAGCCACCCGCGAGGCGTCGATGACGAACGTGAAGAGAGTTGGCACCCCTTCCCTGGGAATTACAATATAGCTTCGCCACGGACAGAAAGCATCGGTAGTCCATGAAATAGTGCGCAGACGAGAACCGAGGTACACATCAAAGCCATCCCTGGCCATAGCCTCCTGTATGCTCCTGATTCGCCCGGGGTAGTCAATGAAAAACGGGTTGTTCTCTGAACAACAGGTCTTCTTATCCATGACCGCGCCTCCTCCACTAGAATTCTGTTGGGATTGTGGCTATTACCCGGTTGAGCCGATCAGCAAGTGATGAGAGCTTGAGGGCCTTGACCATATTGCCCCTCAGTTTCAGCTTGCCGCTCATGAGAGCACCCTGAGCCCCCAGCTCGCCTCTGGACATCCTGGCTAGCACATCGTAGTCGCCGAAGATCGAGAACTCCGCTTCTGGCGGCTCTCCCTCGCCTACGGAGACATCTTCGATCACCCCGTCTGTACAGCTGACAAGGAAGTAGCGGTCCTTTCCGTCAGGACAGTTCCGGTAGACTGAAACCAGGGACGTAGTTGCATGGTTCATCTTCTCCGGGTCTAGCTCAGCAGAGAGCCTCTTGTACACCTCATCACGCCAACTGGGACTCAAGTATTTGAGATTATCCTCCATGTTAACTCTCCTCCCGTCCAACTCGTGTATTCCTCGCCCCCCGCCCCTACCCACATTCGCAGGGCACAAACACCCCGTTGAGTATGAGATCGAGTCCGCCGTCGACGAGGCGCCTGACGTCTACGGCATCTGGAGTGACGCAGGTTCCAATGATAACCATCTTGTATATCCAGAAAAGGAAGTTCGTCACAATCTCCCGATCAATCGGCCTGAAACGCCCTTCGGCTACTCCACGCTCCAACACGTCGTCAAGCATCTTTATGGACTTACGGTTGATGTCGTAGTATGGATCGTTCTCTCCGAACAACGGAAAGACATCGGGATCGCGACTCAGGATCATCTGCATCTCCTGGCAGTTCAAAAGCCAATCGAACGAAGACCGGCATAACGCAATGAATTTGCGGCATACATCCTCCTCAGCGGCAACTGCCCGGGCCACATATGATTGCCACCTGATCATCGCACGGCCCACGCACTTTTCGTACAGATCTCGCTTGCCATCGGAATATAGGTAAAGAGCACTCTTGGTCAGTCCCAGGCGCTCAGAAATGTCATCCAGGGTTGCTTTTCTGTAGCCGTATTCCGCAAATACTTCGAACGCAGCTGTCATGACTTCATCGGTACGCTCTTGTTCTTTCACGTATCTAGCCTCCATGTCACTTACCGCTTGACTTAACTATTTAACAATTCGTTCAGTTGTTAATATTCTATACTGATGCTTTGCCCGCGTCAACCTGGCAACTTATCTGTGTTCGCAGAGACCGAAGCACAACATGCTGTGGTAGCACTAGTAAGGTAGAGGAGATGGCAAGGGAGACTCTGTGGAGGACACACCAGCGATTGTTATGCTCAAGGCGACGGCTGGGATGCAAGCCTGACTGCAGACGCCCGCAAAGATATAGCTAAGCCTTGCCATGAACCCAGGCAGCCCAGAACCACGTGGCCGGCCATTCAAGATCCGGGTATGACGACCAACGTGCACGTCTTCCACCCCCTCGCCCTCAGTCTGCCGAGCGCTGAGAGAAACCTCGATACCAGGATATTCACAAAGGCTAAGCATATGGAATGAGTTCAATGGACCATACAGGCTCTTTGCACCCATACGTGCTGTCCAAGTTTGTGGTTGGCCAAGCCGCAAGCGGATAGGCGCTCCACATCGCTAAAGCTTCTGTGGCGCCAGGCACTCATATCGTGTATGCCAGCATCGGCGCAGAACCGGTGGTGCATTCGCCAACCGCATTGTGGGACAGCGCATATGGGATGTGCGCCTATGGTTTGCGGGGGGCTGTTGCTGCAGTATGAATCGCTGAAGGGGCCTGAGGATGGCCGCCTTGATCTGGTCATCCTCAGGCCTTATGATCTGCATCTTCGTCGGCGGCCTCTCTGAGCAACGCCGCGCTGTGTAAGGGAACCCGGTTCTCTGTCTACTCGAGTGCAGGAGACTCTTCTGGTAGCATACGCCGATCCGATTGAAACCGGATACCCGACCCCTGATTCCTCACGCTTGCCTCTTGCGTTCCGCTTTGACCGCAGCAAGACCTGTCGGCTTCCACTGCCGAGCACTAGTGCCGCGTGCGGCCGAGAGGTAGTCCTCCCAACGGACAGGCGAATCTCCGATGATCTTGAACTGCAGCGCGCCTTCGGGCCCCACCACAACAAGGTGATTCGCGAGATTGAGGTACGTGAAGGCTATGTCTCCCAGTAGCGCGGTATGCGTTGACCGTTCCGATCGAAATGTCAGCTCCTTGCCGGTGAGAGTAAGAGTCCCACGTCCAAGGCCAGCCAATCCTGCCGTTGACTCTATTCTAAAAGCCCTGGTCTCGCACTCAATGCTGAACACACAATCAATCGCCCCGTCCATCCTTCCCTCGCGGAGGAGTCGTATCAGCTTGGAGTGATATGCCCTCTGGAGCATTCTCGCACCTGTGGAGCAGTTCACCAGTTCAAGCCCTGCAGTCACATCCCACTCAGCTCCACACTTGCTGCATCTAAGACCTCTAGCGGTCTCCTCGAGTGTCATCGCGCCGCCGCACTCAATGCATCCCCATATGACAGTGGTAATTCCCTTATGCAGCGCCAGCGCTCGCCTGGGAACAGGCGGCTCCGTCGCGAAATTGAAAATCCGCGCTTCCACGGCGTGCCTGAAATCCGCCACATCTCTGTAGTCGCCTGGATCGATGGGTTCAAAGAATCGAACCGTCATGTCGCATATCCCCGGCAACTTCGACCATCGCGGCCACGCCTCATGCCCCCCGACAAGAGTCACGCAAAGGACCGGGACACCCATGTGCCGCAAGAGCCTGTAGACCTCGTCTCCCACAATCACGGGCCCCCCATCCCAGTTGCGCTGTCCTTCAGGAAAGATCCCCACAGCGCTGCCCGCATCGAGCCGGCGCCTCATCTCTCGAATGGAAGCTATGTCCCGGCTCCATCTCCGTTTGGGCATTGCCTTGAAACACCGGAAGAACCAGCGCGTCAACGGATGGCGGAAAAGCTCATCTGATGCCACAAAGTAGATTGGGCGAGTAAAGTAGCTGCCTACAAGGAACGGGTCTACCAGGTTGACATGGTTGCACACGACCATAACAGGCCCTTCATGGGGAATGTGCTCCTCCCCTTCAACCTGGACATTCCACAGAATGCGGGAGAGCCCGCGGAAAAAGGCCATCAGGATAAGTGTAGTATTGGGCATGTCATGGACATCCCAGTAGAGCGCTCGCCAGACCGGGAGCAGCGTCGGTGTACGCCGTCGGTGATTCTCGTATTTCGCCCCAAACCTTCTGCGAAGCCGCGGCTCCTCTACGAGGATGCACCAGAGGGTAAAAGCTATTCCCAGTATAGCTGTTTCTGCAAGAAGGCCCACAGAGCCCCGGTGTATGGCAACGCCGCCCCAGAAGACTGTGTATCCCCAATACATAGGATGCAAGACGAATCTATATATCTGCGTATCTACAAGATGCTCCGGTTCATCCCCAGGCCATCCCTTTCCCGAAAAAGAGAGAACCATGACGGCTCTGAACGCCACATAAGCTCCGAGCAAAGCCATGGCAAGGCCAACTATCTCCCTGGGCATCTCAAACGGCGTATCAGGAACATGCGGTTCAAGATACGGGGCTAGCCTCACCATCGCCCAGGGGATAAACACTATGAATGCCAGAGCCACAAGCCACACTTTCCACTTCTTCCTCAATTCACATCCGCAACAGCCATTGGCCACTGCAGACCCTCACCTCCGTCGACTAATGCAATGTCGGCTCTAAGAAGCATTTCCGCATGCACCATGCGAGCTCCTCCCGCTAGTCGCTCCTGATGTGGAGGAAATGAGCTCGGGGTTTGGCCGAAACTGGCCGACTCTCCATGGACTGCATGCCCGATGGAATCTGTCTTACGCCGAGCCTTGCGTCCGGCCGTGTGTTATCATGTTTGCGTAGACGCTATTGCGGGTTAGCCTAAAGAAGACCATTATGCGCACATGTCTGCGCCAAACAGGGTGATAGTAACATGGATTGTAAAGCAGTAGCAGCAGCAATATGCGATTGGCTGCAAAGGAATGTGAAGAGTGCAAAGTGCAACGGCATAGTATTTGGGCTCTCAGGGGGCCTCGATTCCGCGGTTGTGGCCGGATTGGGCATGCAGGCGTTGCCCGATGGTTGCCTCGGCGTGATCATGCCGTGCCACTCCGACCCGCAGGACGTGGAAGATGCGGAAGCTGTAGCGCGCTCTTTCAGCCTGCCGACAATCACGTACGATCTTGGCCCGGTCTATGATGAACACCTCGCGAATCTCCGAAAGCTCCTGGTTCCCTGTGTTTCAGCCAGAGGCGCGCACCCTGTGGGAGGCACAGGCTCCAAGATACGAATGGCAGAGGCGAACCTCAAACCCCGTCTGAGAATGACAGCTCTCTACTACTACGCCAATGTCCTCGGCTATCTCGTAATAGGAACAACTAACAAGAGCGAACTCACAGTCGGCTACTTCACAAAGTATGGAGACGGCGGTTCCGATCTCCTGCCTCTGGGGGAGCTCGTCAAAACCGATGTGCGCGAGCTCGCCGAGTACCTTGGCGTTCCCAGAAGCATTATTGACAAACCTCCCACTGCAGGGCTGTGGGATGGGCAGACAGACGAAGGCGAAATGGGCATTTCCTACGCTGAGCTGGACCGCTACATCCTAACAGGGGAAGCCCCTGACAGGGTGCGCGAGCGGGTGGAGGCCTTGAATCGAAGTGCCCAACACAAATTCACGAGGCCGCCCATTGCTCCCATCGATGCGTCCTGACCCATACGCGCTGTCCCAATACTCGGTTGGCGGGCTCGGCCTGCACCCGGTGCACGTCACAACAGGCCGGCCTCCACTCCGTCTCCTCCATCTGCGGAAACAATGACCTCGTCGAGTTGGGGCCGCCGGTTCGCTGTTACTGACGGCCCATAGACCTTTCCAACCAAGCCGCCCCGACCGTTCCATCGCTGCCAACCGCAAACTTGGACAGCACGTATGGGTTCGCCAAAGGCCTCACCACACACGGGGGGATGGACTTCTTCCAGCAGAGGCTTACTCTCCACCTCTTTTGTGTTATAATTCTCAGGAGTCTGCTCGACGCCCCCGCTTGTTCGGGACAGGCCCGGGTATCTGCAGTAGCCAGAGAATCCAAGGCTGGCCCGGCGGAGAACGGAGTTGCTTGAATAGATGCAGAAGGCTTTTTCCGCTACGTTGGTCATCATGTGTATCGGAGCGCTGCTAATGATAGGTCTGTCGCTCAGCGCCCCGCGGACTTCTGTGCCTGTCGAGCACATTGCCGATTTGGCCCGGCGTGTCAGGGACGCCGCCGTGATCGCTGTATCTGCACTCCTTTTTCTTTTCGTCGGCGCAGTAATTGCATTTATCATCATCGAGAGACGGCAGAGCGGCGGCGAAAGGATCCTCCGCAGGCCAACGCAAGTTCCAGGTTGGGTCCGCCTCCTGGCATTGGCATTGGTTCTCCTTGCGTTTTTGGCAGCTACTTACACTCCGCCTGCGGAACCTCCTGAATCTGAAGAGGCAGCTGAACCAAATGGCGATGTGCAAAAGGAACCGGGCGAATTCGCAGAGGAGCCTGAGTCGGAGTATGAGCCGGCGCCTGAACCTCCTCTGGTTATGCCTTCTCAGGTCACCCCGTGGCCCTGGTGGAAATATGGTCTTCTCTTTGCAGTCATAGTCTTCGTCGTGGTAATGGGGATCGCGATCATGGGCCCGCGACGTTCCGTCGTCGTTCAGGCTCCGACAACTGAAGACCTTCGGACTCTCGCAGACTCGTTATCCATCGACATGGTTGAATTTTCGGATAGCGCAATACGTTCCATCGAGGAAGAGCCCGATCCGCGCATAGCGGTCCTAATGAGCTACCTGGCTTTCGTATCCGCCCTGGAGATTGGCGGCTTCCCCGCCGAATCGCACCACACTCCTGAGGAATGCGCTCAAAACGCCCAGAAGGCTTTCAACGTGCCGCGCAGGTCTCTTCGAGGCCTGATCTCAGCCTATCAGAGAGCATTCTTCAGCACACATGATGTGACTTTCCAGGACAAGGCAGCCGCACTTGCCTCCCTCTGGAGCTTGAAGTCGCACATAGATTCTGCGCCGACCGCGGAAGCGGCTGAGAGCGGGAGGGGGTAACAGCCCATGTCTTCCGAGTTTGAGAAAGAAATCAGGCACAGGGAACTCATCTCCTTTGTGGAGATGATCCTGGCACTTGCAGCCTTTGCAATGGTCTCAGCAGCGATGTATCTTCTGTTGTCGCCCCACAACAGGCCCCTGGTTCCCAAGATATCAGGCGCAGTTTGCCTGTACATCGCCTACGCCCGAGCATTGCCAGGAGCAAGGAAGGGTAAGGAGAGACCACTGCCGTGGCTGGTCACGGAGTTCAACTTCTGGGACTGGGTCGACTCCTGGGCTCCGTGGCGGAAACGGCGAGCGCTGCCCCCTTCAGTCTGCAAGCAATTCGACAGCTTTCGGCGAAGGGTCAGGCTTTCCAGGGGACGGAGCCGGTACATGGCGCGATTTTTGGAGGATCAAGAGGCCCCGGCAGAGGTTGTTGAACACGTCAGGCGCAGCTACACTGGCAGAAGAGAAGCCATGACGCCTGAGGACATTTCGTCAGTTCTTGACATGATGGAGGAGTCCATATGAACATTTCAGACATGGTGGTACAGGCATCAGACAAGTGCCACGAGATTATCTCGTCCGTGAGCAAGATCATTGTCGGCAAAGATGATGAGCTCCAGTTCGTCCTCATGAGCCTGATTGCCGACGGGCACCTTCTCCTCGAAGACGTGCCGGGCGTGGCCAAGACTCTGACAGCTCAGTGCTTCGCCCAGGCTTTGGGCCTTGGTTTTAAGAGAATTCAGTTTGTTCCAGACCTTCTCCCGGGAGACATTACGGGAAGCACCATATACGACACCAAGCATGCAGACTTCAAGTTCAAGCCTGGTCCAGTATTCGCCAACCTCATCCTGGCAGACGAGGTGAACCGGGGCACCCCCAAGACCCAATCGGCGCTGCTCGAAGCCATGCAGGAGCGGCAGGTTACAGTGGAAGGGCAGAGCTACGTGCTTGATCCGCCTTTCCTGGTCATAGCCACGCAGAATCCTCTGGAGTTTGAAGGCACTTATCCCCTTCCGGAGGCGCAAATAGACCGGTTCATAGCCAGACTCCGCCTGGGCTATCCTTCACCCGAGGCCGAACGGGAGATCCTCTCGAGGAGGCAGGATAGACGCACCGACAGAGTCGTTGCAGAGCAGATCATCGAGAAACCGGAATTCTTGCAGATTCAGAACGCAGTAGAGCATGTATACGTCAGTCCCGAGATCCAGGACTATATGGTCTCCATCACAACAGAGACCCGCAAAGATCGCAGGGTGCAGCTTGGCGCCTCGCCCAGGGGCAGTCTGGCGCTGTTCAAGCTCTCCCGGGCCCGAGCACTGATGCAAGGCAGGGACTTTGTAGTACCCGATGATGTGAAAGCCATCGCCGTCGGCGCCCTCGCCCACCGTATCCTTCTCCGGCCCGAGCTTTGGGCTGAAAGAATCACAGGCGAGTCCATAGTGGAGGATGCACTCGAGCGAGTGCCGGTCCCTGCCGTCGACTCGAGCCAGGCGCACGCGGCAAGCAGCGCGGAATAAGCGCGGAGGTTGATCAGGATGGGCCCACGGCTTACCACAAAAGGCTACGTATATATAGCATCATTTGCGGCGCTCCTCTTGGCAAGCATACTCCTCGACCGCTGGGAGTTGGTGCTGATCGCCTCCACGTTCATGTTCGGCCTTTTTGCCATAGGATTCGAGACGGACGAGCCCAAATACTCCATTTCTGCAAAACTCACGCATGACAGATGCTTTGAGGGAGAAGAGATAACACTCGAGATCTCCATCGTCGCAGAATCCACGATCCCGCTCCTCGAGGCCCACGTCCTGCTGTGTGATGAGGATAACCA
>DMOT01000118.1 GCA_003456765.1 Bacillota bacterium | reverse complement strand
GCCGAAGAGGATGTTCATCAGAGTCGTCTTGCCTGCCCCATTCTCGCCCACGAGCGCATGTATCTCGCCTGGCCTGACAGACAAGTTGACATCCCGGAGCACCTGTGTTCCGAAGAAGCTCTTGCTTATGCCCTTCAGCTCAAGGACATTGCCTTCTGTTATTTCCATTGCCAAGCCCCTCTCGTTAACGTGGAAGGAGATTACGGGCAGGCGCCGGGCGTTTCGAGGCCCGGCGCCCACTTGGATTCTGAATTGCAGCGCCTCTAATTACTTGACCGAGACGCCGAAAATGATCGAGTCCACAAGGTAGCGGTAGAACTGTCCACCCGCACTCAGCCGCTCGAACTTCATTGGAGTGCCGGCAAGCTCCTGGACCACCGTTCTCACGGCGTCTATATCCTTGTAATTGAGTTTCTTCTCCACAGCCAGTTTGGCCACTTCAACCCCGGCAATGGTATTCAGGTACCCTGTGGCAACCGGCCATGTGGCCATCCGGCCCGCCTGGCCCCGCTTTACGACCTCGTCGTTGATCGCCTTGATTATGGCGGGGAAGTTCCCCTTCATATCATCAGTGATCTCCAGTCCGAGTGCACCGGGGTAACCATGGGTCGGGCTGGGGCAGCACTGCTCGGGGAATATACCGCCAGCCTTCATAATGGCCGTAATAAGAGGCTCCTGCATCCCGCAGTTGGTCGAGAAGAACGCTGTGTCCTTCCCATACTGCCCGATCTTCCTGGGCACATCCTCAAGGATGAATTGCTGCGCTGCAGGGAGTCCGCCTTCGCCCATCGGGTCTGGCGCAGCTCCGTATACGAACCTAATTCCCAGCTTCTTGCACTCTGCCTCCATGATATCCCGCCGCTTGGCCAGGTCGGCATAGGACATGTGCCTCGGGAACGAATAATGCACAAATGTCTTTGCCCCTAGCTTATGCGCCAACTGGACTATGGTGGTTCCACGAGCTATGTTGTTTGGAATTAGTGAAATATCTGCATACTTTTCGACTACCTCGGGATCTTCATGCGGCTCGCCCAGGACGAAAATGATATCCGGCCTGATCTCGCGAACCTTGCGAATGGCAGCGACAGTGCCCGGGACAGCCTGGTTGATGACTATCGCCTTGACCTGCCTGTCAGAGGCCAATCCCGTAATCTGGGCTATGGTTGTCTCCTGCTCCTGCATGAAGTTATCGGGATAGGACCGGTGCAGTATGAGCCCAGGATACTTCTGTATGACGGCCTCAGCGCCACGGTATTCATCTTCACCCTGCGAGACGGTTCCTGTAACCACGCCGATCTTGAAATCAGCGGCCCCAATAGAGACACTGGCAAGTCCTAGAATCAGAACTAGCGCGACGACTGCGAGGACACTTCTCTTCACCATTACGCCACTCTCCTCCTATTTAGTATTCGTGGGCGCAACATGCGCCCTAGAGACGAGGTACTGTCGTGTGGACTGTATTCTATTACCTTAATGTCCTTTCCTGCTTCCATGTTAAATTTCATATACTGTGCTCATGGCCATTTTTATCCGCAGCAATCTAGCAATCTCTTGCTCTGAGGCTCTATTTCGCCTCTTAATCCGGCGCCTTCATAACGTGTTATAATTTCCTTGATGACACATCTCTAGCTCCAGTAATTCAACCAGCCATACATACTACTAGTCCAATGGAATAGGTTGAATATTGAGCACATTATTGAGAGGGGATTGATACCTGGTGAGTTCGGTTGAGGACAGAGAGCGGGAAATCATGTTGGAACTGGTCCGCGTCACTGAAACAGCCGCTCTCAGAGCCGGCAGATGCATGGGAATGGGGAATCTCAACCTTGTAGATGACGCAGCCGTAGACGGGATGCGGGGCATGCTCTCACTCGTCAATATCAAGGGCACAATCGTAATCGGCGAGGGAGAAAAGGATCATGCGCCCATGTTGTACAACGGTGAAATGGTGGGGACTGGCAATGACAGCCGGGAGCTTGACATAGCCGTGGACCCCGTAGAAGGAACGCGGCTAGTGGCCAACGGGCTTCCTAATGCGATTTCTGTGATAGTCGTTGCCTCCAAAGGCTCGTTGCTGCCAGTACCCACATTTTACATGCAAAAGCTTGCAGTGGGGCCCGAAGCCAGAGATTACATAGACATTAACGCCCCGGTCCGCGAGAACCTCAGAGTCGTTGCTGCAGCGATGGGCCGCAAGGTCAAGGATCTTACCGTTGTGATCCTAGATCGTCCCCGCCATGCCGAACTCATACGCGAGGTGCGGGAAGCTGGCGCGCGCATCAAATTGATAACCGACGGTGATGTAGCAGGCGCAATATCTACAGCGCTTCCTGACACAGGAGTCGACCTTCTGATGGGGGTAGGCGGCGCACCGGAAGCCGTGATCACGGCGGCCGCCATGAAATGCCTGGGAGGCGAACTCCAAACAAAGCTGTCGGTACGCAACGAAGAAGACGAGGCCCGAGCTGACGAAGCTGGATTCGACGATTTTGACCGCGTATACTCATCCGAAGACCTCGCACACGGCGACAGCCTCATATTCGCCGCAACAGGGATCACCGACGGAGACATGCTGCAAGGCGTACGCTTCTACGGCCCGAAAGCGACTACTGAGTCAATCGTAATGCGTATGCTTACCGGGACAGTTCGCAGAATACGTACGACTCACGACCTCTCCCGAAAAACATTGAGGTCATTTAGGGCCGGCCAGGAGATGAGCCTGTAGGACCGAGCCGCATGATAGAACCGAACTCATCTGCCTTCACCAGGAGACTGCTCATCAAGCAAGGCTTGCCATCTACACTTATCCTTACTTCAGCTGAGTAGTCTCCCGCATCAAGGCTACCCTGCGGGATCTTGGCCTCAAGCCATCTTGCGCCCCCGGGCAGAACCAGCCCGGGGGCTATCTTATGCTCTGACGGCGCTGACCGGCTGCGGCCGGTGCCTGCCTTTTCGAAGCTAAGCACCCCGCTGGCTACAGCGTAAGCCCCGCCCCCGTTGCGTACCTTGATACGCACTCGCGCCGCACCGTCCTCATCCCACGCTCCTGTGCGCACATCCTCCATAGACAGATCATGCCCCCGGTTGCCAGGCAACCTTACCAAAACCGGCACATTGACCCCGGGAGATGCAAGGGATGATGCCTGGGCGCCCGAAGCAACAGAGGGTGAGCAGCGCACCTCGATGCCTGCGCACAGCCCGGCCCGATCCCGCCTCCTGGCATAGCCCGAATCGAGAACGATCCTTATCTCACGCGACGAGCCCGGTGCAAGCAGAAAAGAACTCTCCGACACGCTGACAGCCTCAGTTACTTCTTGCGACCCCGGGGTGAAAGTAAGACAACCCTCCTCGTCCTGCTCAATTCCGCGCACAGCAATGTCTACGGCCGCCTGGACGTTGCCCAAGTTGTAGACAGCGACCTGCCCTACTCTCGTATCCACAAACCATAGAAACCGCCCGAGATCGGCCCGGACTATGGCTGGAACAACTCTTACACCGACTCTCGGGTCCCACAACCCATAGCTGCCTAGTTGGCCGGCGGCTGTGCGGGCTGTGGTGATCTGCCAGGCAGACACAGGGAAAATGGCGATGCCCATGGCTATCAAGACCAGAGCGATGATCCGGCAGGTAACCTGCAATCTGTCACCGTATGCCAGGCGCCTGAGCGGCATCTTCATTGAACAGCCTCGAGCGCCAGGAGGATTTCAGTCTTGTAGCGCTGCGTCGGGGCGGTCGAAGGCTGATCCGTAACGTCTATATCCTGAGCGAAGATGAGGGTATGGACCGTCTCGTGGGAACTGATATCGCCGTAGATGACGGTTTCAGGCTCCGTATTCAGCTCTGCAAAGCCGCCCAATTCTCCTGTGCTCCACTGCAACGGATTCTTGAGCGCAAGCCCCTGCATAGAACCTGAGTCCGTCACCCGCATGTAAGGATGGGGAGAACTTATGGTCACCCTGAACGGCACGTTGCTGAGAACAGTATACGTAGGATTCAACGGGCACACATTCTCGCCGCACCGCAACCTGTCCCATTCTATGAGTGAATCGTTGATGATCAACTCCATCACAGGGTAAACGAAGCCGGAAACATGGATTTCGCCTCTGTTTGCAGAACAGACCGACGCTGCCCACATAATAGACAATGCAGCAACCAGCAGCACTGGCACGATTCTGCACCGGGGCCTGGCAACGCGTACCCTCGCAAAACTTCTTCTCATGAAAAACCCCTCCCTGATCTCTTCGATGCGCACATGTTGCGCACTGGTTCAAGGAAGGGCATTCTTCTAGTTCCATATTGTTCCTTTCACCCTTGCGGGCGATTTCTGCATCACCCCTCGGGTGAGATTGAGAACACCTCCATGGCATTCATGGATGTAGCCTGCGCTACCTCTTCCACCGGCACGCCCTTTATGTCAGCGATCTTTCTGACGACTTCCACTACATACGCAGGCTCGTTCCGCTCGCCCCTGTGCGGGCTTGGGGGAAGATAAGGAGAATCCGTTTCCACAAGAAGCCTGTCGAGGGGGACATCTCGTGCCACCTCCACAGGCTTCCTGGCATTCCTGTATGTGACGGGCCCGCCCAGGGATATGAAGAATCCCAGTTTGATCAGGTCCGCCGCCATCTCGGCACTGCCGGAATAGCAGTGCAGCACTATGGCAGGCAAATCCTGAGCATATTCCTTCAGGATATTGAACGTCTCAAGATTAGCATCTCGGCTATGGATCTGTACCGGACATCCAGAAGCCTTCGCAAGCTCCAGCTGAGCTCGGAATACCCTGACCTGCTCGTCTCTTGGGGAAAAGTCCCTGTAGTAGTCGAGTCCTATCTCACCGATCCCCACTACGCGGGGCATCGACAGGATCTTCGATATCTCTTCCAGCTCGTCATCGCCCACTCCAGCCGCATCATGGGGGTGGATTCCGGCCATGGCATAAAGGCCCCTGTGGGTCGCTGCATTCTCCGCTGCGATCAGGGACGAGCGCACATCGTAGCCCGGGTTGATTACTATCTCAACTCCGGCTTCGCGCGCCCGCTCCATGACGGCCGCTACACCTTCGCCGAAAGCTTCGTCTTCGATATGAGCGTGGCAATCAACAATCAAACCCTATTTCACCCTGCTTCCTGCAGGCACATGCCGGTCAGGCGTCACAACGCCGAGCTCCATAGGATCTCCTGTAGTAGATGCGGCAAGTAACATGCCGTTGGACATCACGCCTCGCAGCTTAGCAGGCTTCAGATTGGTCACAACCACAACTTGCTTGCCAACGAGCTCCTCAGGCGAGTAATGCTTCGCGATGCCCGCAACTATCTGCCTCGTTTCAGCCCCGATATCCACCTGCAGCACAAGGAGCTTGTCAGCGCCTTCAATCCGTTCGGCTTCGATAATAGTGCCTACCTTCAGCTCAATCCTGGCGAAGTCCTCTATCGAGATGAGGTTCTCATCTCCAGGCACCGATCTTTCAGCAGCCGGTTCGGCTTGATCACGCTTCTGCTCGCGGTCGCCGCCCTCATCTGGCGAATGTTGAGGCGTCCGCCCCTGGGCATCCTCCTGAAGTGCAGCCTCCACGTCGATTCTCGGGAAGAGCGGATCGCCGCGCCGCACCCTGGTGCCTGGAGCGATACCACCCCATCTAGTAGCATCCCATCCCGCGGCAGCCGGATCGCCGTCTATGCCCAGTTGATGCCATAGCTCAGCCGACTTGGTAGTGAGAACGGGTGACAGGGCCACTGCCGCAATCCTAAGGCTTTCGGCCAGATTGTAGAGGACGGTGCCAAGCCTGCTCCGGCCCGCGTCGCTCTTTGCAAGATTCCATGGCTCCGCATCATCGATGTACTTGTTGCCTGCATCAACAAGCCGGAATATGTGCTCCAGGGCTTCGCTGAACGCCAGGTTGTCGAAAGCCCCGGCGGCACTATCGATGGCCTCACGCGCAATTTCGGGAATCCTCTTGTCAGCCTCATCCCATTCTCCCGGCTCCGGCACCTTTCCATCAGCAAACTTGTTAATCATGGCCGTAGTGCGGCTCAGCAGGTTCCCAAGATCATTGGCAAGATCAGCGTTAACTCTGTATACAAAAGACGCACGCGAGAAATCCCCATCCTGCCCAAAAGGGACCTCGCGCAGCACGAAGTAGCGCACCTGGTCTACTCCGAACTCGTCCGCATAGTCCTCAGGCTTCACAACATTCCCTACGGATTTGGACATCTTCTCGCCTTCCACCGTCCACCATCCATGCCCGAACACTTTCTTCGGCAGCGGCAATTCCAGGGACATGAGCACGGCGGGCCATATCACTGAGTGGAATCTGACTATCTCTTTGCCCACTACATGGACGTCGGCAGGCCAGTATCTGTCAAACTTCTCCGGGTCATCAACATAGCCTGACGCGGTCAAGTAGTTGATAAGGGCATCCAGCCAAACGTATACAACGTGCCCGGGCGCAAAGGGCACGGGAACGCCCCAATCAAAGCTGGTTCGCGACACACAGAGATCTTCCAGTCCGTTCTTTATGAAATTGACCATCTCATGGCGCCTGGTCGCAGGCTGTATGAAATCTGGATTTGCTTCTATGTGGGCAAGAAGGCGGTCCTGGTACTTCGAAAGACGGAAGAAGTAGCTCTCCTCCTGCAGCCATTCGACACGGCGCCCGCAATCTGGGCAGTTACCCTCAACAAGCTGAGATTCGAGGAAGAATGTCTCGCATGGCGTGCAGTACCAGCCCTCGTACCTTCCCTGGTAGATGTCGCCGGAGTCATACAGCTTCTGAAAAACATGCTGAACAACTCTTACATGCTCCGGATCGGTCGTGCGAATGAAGTGGTCGTTGGATATGTCAAGCTCCGCCCAGAGCTTCTTGAAGGCGCCAGTCACATAGTCGACGTACGCCTGCGGGCTCTTTCCCGAAGCAATTGCACGCCTCTCAATCTTCTGCCCGTGTTCGTCGACGCCCGTGAGGAAGAACACGTCATATCCGCACATTCGCTTATACCTGGCCAGTGCATCGCAGCCGATCGTAGTGTACGAATGGCCAAGGTGGGGCATGTCGTTTACGTAGTATATCGGTGTGGTGATAAAAAAAGATCCCTTTGGCATGGTCAGTCCCTCCAAAATAGACAAGGCCCTCTGATCTGGCCCCGAGTTTCACGCGACAACACAGATCGCGGGTAGAACAAAAGCTGGTTTGCCTGGCAAAGGCTAAGTCGAATATACCTCGACTATCTGCGCACTGTCAAGGAATGCCTCACTGTTGAAATCGCGCCCATTATGTAGTATTTTAGTAGTGAGGTGAATGAAATGTCCAGCTACGCGGGGGTCTCCGGGGATGAATCCTCCAACATAATCCGCAGGCCAAGTTGGGCCAGGCAACATGCGCTGGCTTTGCTGGCCGCTTTCAGCATAATGCTCGCGTCATGTTCCCCCGTTCTTTGCCAGGCCGCACCCGAACTGGAATCACAAGTTCTTGGCGACCTGAGTCTGGCTGCTGTTGCACCCGTCGGCGACGACCTCGAAATTGCCTATGCCGATATTCTCTCCTTCAGGATCCCACTCAATGCCGGATATCTGATATATGAGAGAATCGACAGCCGGGGCGTTCGAAATCTGTGCCTTGCCAACTACAATAGCAACGGAATCGATTTTGAGCTCATTATCGACCTCTTTCCGCTGGAAACGGAGTCCGTCACATCTTTGGACATGATGGCAAGGGGTCTGCTCTCAGCCGGCACACGGGCACAAGTAGTCGGCTCAAAAGGCATAGAGGTATCAGGGTTGCCCGGGTTCGACGTTACAGTCCGCGGCGTCGTGTACGACCGGGTCATGCCCAAAAGCGAGATCCGAATGGTTTTCTTGACCGATTTCAGCACTGGAATTACATTTACGCTCGTAGAGCGCCAGCATGGTCCTGAAGATCATGCAATTGCCATGAATGGCGTTCTAGCCACCCTGCAATTCACTGACCCATGGCGTAAAGATGCCTGTATTGGGCACAATTGAATAGGCAATTGGGCCTTTTGGCCAGATTTCCAGCGAAAAACCCGAGAAATTGTGAAATTGGCACTTGACTCCTCTTGGAAAAGATACTATTATTTGTTTGACAGGCATTGCTGAATATCTGCGAGGGAGGGGCGACAAATGAAATCAACTGGTATAGTTAGAAAAGTCGACGAACTAGGAAGAGTCGTAATACCCATTGAACTACGAAGAACGTTGCAGATTAATGAGAAGGATTCCCTGGAAATCTACGTTGACGGGGAGAAGATCATCCTGAAGAAGTACGAACCTGCCTGCATATTCTGTGGCAACGCTGATGGAATCAGGATCTTCAAGGACAAGAATATCTGCAAGGATTGCTTCGACCTAATGAAAAGCGTCGGCTAATCCGTTTGCAGGCTTGCCTCGACCATTGGGGCCGGGGCATTGCCAATAGCAACGTTCATCCGGCAAGAAGGCACTTCAGGTGCCTTTTTGCTTTTTCTCGAGCTCATCATAGGCATCATGAGCTCGGCTGTACACCTCGCGCCTTGACACACCATACGCCTCAGCCATCTCAGAGGTGGCATCCCTCATGCTCCAGCCTTCCGCCACGAGCTGTGCTGCCTCCATCGCAGCCACTCCAATCAAGTCTATTCCATCGGACGACTCCGTACCCACCATGCCCTGGAGCTGGCCACGCCTCTTAGGCCCCTGGCAATCCATCCCCGGACCGCTCTGCACGCCCCCTTCTACCATGACTACCATCTCACCCTTGGGCTTTCGCTCCCCGGCCCATTCCAGCATCTCGTCGACAGTGCCTCGCCGTATCTCCTCGAACTTCTTGGTCAGCTCGCGCGCTACCACACACCTTCTGTTTCCAAGAACGGCAGCTACATCTCTAAGCATGCGTGTGAGCCTGTGCGGCGCCTCGTAGAAGACGAGCGTAACGGGGAGGCTTGAGAGCTGCTTCAGGGTCTTCCGTCTGTCTGCGGCCTTTCTCGGGAGGAATCCCTGAAAGAAGAACCTGCTTGTGGAAAGTCCCGACGCAGTCAATGCAGCAACGAACGCTGAAGGTCCTGGAACCGGGACAACCCTGAACCCCTGCGCTACGGCAGCAGATACAATGACTTCGCCCGGGTCAGAGATTCCAGGCATCCCTGCGTCAGAGACGACTGCCACATCTTCGCCTCTATCTAGCATCCCGATGATCTGCTCTGCCCGGGCTGCCTCATTGTGCTCATGGTATGACATGAGCCTTGCGTCAATTCCAAGGCGATGCAGCAAGAGCCCGGTATGCCTGGTATCCTCAGCAGCCACGCAGTCTGCCTCGGCCAGAACGGCTTTGGCTCTCTCAGTGATGTCAGCGATATTGCCAATAGGCGTTGCCACCAGGTAGAGAGTTCCCTTCCCGGAGGCTCCGCCATCTCGTGTCACTTTCGATCACCATCCATCAGCCTCACCTATTGGCAAGTTTCAGTCTCAGCCGAAATATATCTCCTTCGTCTCTTCAGAATACTCTCCGTCTTCGCCGTAAAGCATCAGAGTGGGCATTACCTCCAGCCCGGCCTTGACGTCCTTGATCGCCTCAACCAGAACCATCATGGGCGGGGCACCCGCCCTGGCCTGCACCAGTCGAAGACGCTTGGGTTCAAGATTCGCCGCGCGCATTGCAGAAAGAAGATCCGCAAGCCTCGACGAACGGTGAACCATGGCTACTCGGCCCCTGGGCTTCACCAGCCCCGCGGCAACATTCACCACATCATGAAGAGTGCATGACACCTCATGTTTGGCAACAGAGAGATGATCTTCGGGGCTCAGTGTTCCCTGGTCAACTCTTATGTACGGCGGATTCGAGAGCGCAACATCGAAGGAGCCGGCGCCGAAGACGTCCAGGGCGTCCCTCAAGTCGCCATGGACAATTCTTATCTTGTCCGACAGATCGTTGATCCTCACGCTCCGGCTTGCCATGTCGGCCATCTCTTCCAGGATTTCGATGCCGACTATCTCCACCGGCTGCCTTCTGGCCCAGACCAGGAGGGGAATCACACCCGTGCCTGTGCCAAGGTCTACTACCCTGTCGCGCCGCCTGACAGTGGCAAACTCCGACAGGAGCACAGCGTCCATTGAAAACCGGAACCCAGCGGGATTCTGAATTATCACAAGACCAGACCGCTGCAGATCATCGAGCCTCTCGTACTCGCGCAATAGCGACCTGCCTTCTTCGTCCAAGCTCATGCGGTCCACAGTCCCTGCCACGCTCCCTCCCGTAGAGATTAGGCCGCAAAACCCTCAGTCTTCTTCCCTGCATTCGAATTCAATCTCTGCTGCTGAGACTGAAGTGTGCCCCCCGTTGTCCAGCTGGACCCTTATAGAACGGGTTTCAGGGTCGAGCGATATGACCTTGCCCGAACCCTTCGGAGTAGTCACTCTGTCTCCTAATTCCGGCATCTCTTCTTCGGCAGATGTCACAGGATTGAGCTCATATTTCAGGCAACACATGAGCCTTCCACAGATTCCAGAAATCTTGGACGGATTGAGCGAAAGATTCTGAGCCTTGGCCATGCGTATGGACACAGGCTCAAACTCGCCAAGAAACGAAACACAGCAGAGCACACGCCCGCATGAACCGATCCCGCCAAGCATCTTTGCCTCGTCCCTGACTCCTATCTGCCTGAGCTCGATGCGGGTTCGGAAAACCGAAGCCAAATCGCGAACGAGTTCTCGGAAATCGACACGGCCATCGGCAGTGAAGTAGAAGACTACTTTGGAGTTATCGAATGTGTACTCGACATCTACCAGCTTCATGGGAAGACCATGAGCCGCAATCTTGTCGAGAGCGATGTCGAAGGCCCTTTCCGCCTTCTTCTTGTTCTCCTCGACCTGCCGCCTGTCAGCTTCAGTCGCAACCCGTATGACTTGCTTCAGAGGCTGTACTATCTCTTCCTCGGAAACGAATTTGGGGCCTATGACTATTTGGCCGAATTCGGTGCCGCGGGCAGTCTCAACAATGACATCCTGACCCACGGAAAGCTCCAGCTCTCGGGGATCGAAGTAATACACTTTCCCCGCTTTCTTAAAGCGCACTCCGACTATTTTAACCATCTTGCGGACATCCTCTCATTCACGCAAAGCCAGGCTCAAGAACAGGTCATCCATGGCCAATCGCGGGTTCGCGCTTTTCCTTAGCGCCTGTGCAGTTTGCATCGCTTTCACTGCCCATCGGCTGAGTAGCGAAGGTTCGATTCGGGCTGCATCCTGGCGAATATCCATGATGTGGTCCAGATTAATGATCAGACTCTCATCACCAGTAATCGATAGGATAAAAAGATCTCTGAACCACCCGGCCATGAGATCACACGCCCCCATCGAGGAAGAGATCTCCAGTAACTCCGGGGATCCTCCTCCATCCATTGCTTGCGTGTAAGCCTTCTTTAACTGGTCGAGCAAATCCTCCGAGGCAGCGAGCGCCTCGGAGCCGTCCCCACACAGAACAACTCTGCGTACCGTGGATATTATTCTGTCTCTGACCTTGAAATACTCATCATCACCCGCGAGCGCTGCTACTCGCCCGGGACGGCCTTCAGAAAGCGTTGCCAGAAGCTTTGCACGCTGAGGCTCAATGTCGAACTCGGCCTCTGCCCATTCAGCAAGCTCCGTAATGCCGACAGCGTTCAGGCGCACCTCATGGCAACGCGACGAGATTGTGGGCAACATCATGCCCGGGTCTTCCGACAAGAGGATTATCAGCGAATCGCCAGGCGGCTCCTCCAGCACCTTCAGGAGGCAGTTCTGCGCCTCCTCTGTCATGCGATCCGCGTCATCTATTATCCACGTTTTGATGCTTGCTTCATTAGGTTTCAGGGCTATGCGCCACTTCATCTCCCTGATCTGTCCTATCTTTATCGTATCTCCCTCAGGCGCCACCACGCGGACGTCTGGATGAACGCCCTTTGCGATCTTCTCGCAATTTGGACATTCCCCACAGTACCTGAGGGGAGCATCTTCGCCAGATTGAGCCCCGCCGGAAGCTCCCCCCCGCGCTGCTGATGGAGTGCAGTTTGCAGCGAGGGCCAACCTCCTGGCCAGTGCCATCTTGCCGCTCCCGCGCGGCCCCCAGAGAAGATAAGCGTGGGACATCTTCCCCGATGCCATCTCCCTGCCCAGGAGACGCACAGCCTCGCCCTGACCGACTATTTCATCAGGAATGTGCATCCGTCAATCCCCCCGCATC